>NZ_JAHUTG010000009.1:0-235332 GCF_020889545.1 Rhodococcus sp. I2R | reverse complement strand
AGTGGTGACATCCTAGACCGGGGATGGCGCAGGTACTACCTTTTGTCGTAGGGCCCCTCCGCCGTGGCGGCGAATCCCCAGGCAAGCATCCCCGGTCGGCGTCCCCTTCGGTCAGCTACCCAGCGCGCAGAACTGTCCCGATGCGAGGTTGACCGCCAGGGACCACGTTCCGGCGCAGTCGACACCGGCCTGCTCGGCGGTGGCACCCGAACCCCAGCCCGCGATGGCAATGGTGGTTGCGCCGTTGTCGGCCCAGGAATGTGCGATGCCGCCTCCGAGCGCCCCCGCGTAGGACGTTCCCCCGGCGCGCGAGGCTCCGAGCGCCGTGCCGTACCCCGTGGCAAGCGTCGAAGTGTTTCCGCCCGATTCGGCGACGCTGACGGCGGTGCCGCTGTCGGTTGCCGTCGCGCTGGCACGGGCCGCGTCTGTCGCTTTCGCGCCGCAGCTTGCGAAACCGTCGACCTGAATGTCGTTGACTGACGGCGGCGAAACACAGGTCACCGGTGCGGCCCCGGCGACGCCGGTGCCGAGAAATGCGGCAGAGGTTACGCCGCCACCGACTGCGAGAAGTGCTGCAGCGCGGGAGATTCGGCTAACAAAGCGGGGTGAGGAGCCATCCTGGGGTGAGCGGCGAAGAGTAGAGAAAGGCAACGAGGCGGAGAACAACGGGGGCTCCTTCAACGGAAACTGAGAATGGATCGGTGCGGCACACCGTACCGCGGTTCCGGTGCCGGGTCATCAGTGAATCTTCCCTATGCGTGTAACAATTGGGCATTCACCTCGACCCTCGCCCGACCGGGCCGCCGTGCACTACCATCTGCGAGGATGAAGCGCTGCTTGTTTGCTGCCCTGGCTGGATCGTTCCTTGTGCTCGCCGGTTGCAGTGGCAACGATGGTTCGAGTGGGTTCGACGGTGGGTCCGAGATCGGGCGCAGCATGCCTCCCGCCGATTCCTCGATGGCTGCGCCCGCGCTGGCTCCAGGCCAGGAGAGCGGTAGTCCGTTCAGGGATCAGGCGCAGCCGGCGGCCGAGCGCAAGGAGGTTGTCACCGGCAACCTCTTCGTCACCACGCCGGACCCGATCCAGGCCTCTCGAGACGCTGCCGCGCTGGTGGAGCAGGCCGGCGGGCGCGTCGACAATCGAACCGAGAACGCGGAGACCGACTATTCGGCTGCCAGCAGTTCCCTCACCGCACGCATCCCGGCCGAGGATCTCACCGGGACCGTAGACCGCATCTCAGCCCTCGGCGAGGTCACCAGCATCAACCTCACGCGTGATGACGTCACGATGCAGTACCGAGATCTCGACGCCAGGACGGCTGCTCTGCAGGCCTCGGTCGATCGATTGCGGGCGCTGATAGCCGAAGCGACCAACACTGCAGATCTGATCGAGGCTGAGTCCGCACTGTCCAGTCGGCAGGGGGAGTTGGACAGTCTCGTTTCACAACGGAACTACCTCGCCGACCAGGTGGAGTTGTCCACGATCACAGTGCAATTCGACACCGACGAGGCGACGCCGGTCCGCGGTCCCGACAACTTCTTCGATGGAGTCGTCGCGGGCTGGAACTCCCTGATCGACGCGGTCCAGGACGGCGTGGTCAACCTCGGCCGCGCGATCCCGTGGCTGGGTGCGCTCACCATCGGTGCCGGGATCGTCTACGGTCTCGTTCGCGTCATCCGGCGAAAGCCGGACGGCGCGCATGACACCGACACTGCCGAGAGTGCCGATACTGCCGATATTGCCGCCGACACCGAACCCGGCGACAAGACCGAAACCGAACGCGACTCGTCCTAGACGCTTCCCTCGAAACCGTGCTGCCGCCACGCCTCGTACATGACCACCGCGGCTGCGTTGGCCAGGTTGAGTGATCGCCGTCCAGGAAGCATCGGAATGCGTAGTTTGTCGGTGATGTGCTGGTCGTCCAGTACTGCGTCAGGGAGTCCAGTGGGTTCCGGCCCGAAGACCATGACGTCGCCGGGAACGTACTCGACGTCGGTGTGAAACCTCGTCGAGTGTGCGGTGTACGCGAAGGCCCGCACCGGCGCGAGTGCCGTCCACGCGTCGGCGAGATTCTCGTGCACGGTGACGGAAGCAAGGTCGTGATAGTCCAGCCCCGCCCGTTTCAGTTTCGGTTCCGACATGTCGAAGCCGAGGGGGCCGACCAAGTGGAGTTCACACCCGGTGCCGGCGACGAGGCGTATCGCGTTGCCGGTGTTCTGGGGAATGCGGGGTTCGAAGAACAGGAGTCTGAACACCCGGTTCACTCTGCCACCACCTTCCGGGGAAGGATGGCGCAGGTGGATCACGAACAGTTTGTCGGCGAGGATTACGCCGACAGCGACCTCGGTCGAGAGCACTGGACGGGGCGCGCATACCAATCCTGCACCTTTCGCGACGCCGATCTGAGCGGGCTGAAGACCACGTCGGTGGTATTCACGAACTGCGATTTCACCGGTGCCGACCTGACCGAGTCAGTCCACGTCGACTCGGCATTTCGCTCGTGTACGTTCACCCGGACCAACCTCCAACACAGTGTGTTTCGGCATTCGACCCTGATCGGGTCGACTTTCGTCGACTGCAGGCTTCGTCCGGCGACATTCGACGAGGTGGACTTCACTCTCGCCGGTCTGGGCGGGGCAGACATGCGGGCCATGGACCTGTCCGGATGTCGGATGGTGGAGGCGAACATCGTCGAGACCGATCTCCGGAAAGCGACGCTCACTTCGGTGGACCTGACCGGTGCTCGTACCTCCGGTGCCAAGCTCGACGGTGCGAACCTCCGCGGGGCTCGCACCGACGCCGACTTCTGGGTGACTGTCTCGCTCGTGGGCGCCAAGATCGAGTTGCTGCAGGCTGTCGCTTACGCGCGGGCTCGCGGACTCTCCGTCGAGGGTTGATCGATCCGGCGCGGACCCACCTGGAACAATGGCGGCTGTGACTGCAACGGTTCTTGACGGCAAGGCAACGCGTGACGAGATTTTCGTCGATCTGATCAGGCGGGTGGAAGCGCTGCGTGAGCAGGGCGTGGTCCCCGGGCTCGGCACGATATTGGTCGGCGACGACCCCGGTTCTGCGGCGTACGTCCGCGGAAAGCACAACGACTGCGCCAAAGTGGGAATCACCTCGATTCGCCGCGACCTCCCGGCGGACGTCACTGCGGCCGAGCTCGATGCCACCATCGATGAGCTCAATGCCGATCCTGCGTGCACCGGCTACATCGTGCAGCTTCCACTGCCGCGTCACCTCGACGAGAACGCGGCGCTCGAGCGCGTCGATCCGTCGAAGGATGCCGACGGGCTGCATCCAGTGAACCTCGGCCGTCTGGTGCTGGGCAAGGAAGCACCGCTGCCATGCACTCCGCGCGGAATCGTGCACCTGCTACGCAGGTACGACGTCCCTATCAACGGCGCGCATGCCGTCGTTGTCGGCCGGGGTGTGACGGTGGGGCGCCCGATCGGCCTGCTACTCACTCGCAAGTCGGAGAACGCCACCGTCACTCTGTGCCATACCGGCACCAAGGATCTCGCAGCAGAGGTATCGCGAGCCGACATCGTCATCGCCGCGGCCGGTGTACCCGGAATCATCACCGCCGACATGGTCAAGCCGGGTGCCGCAGTGCTCGACGTCGGCGTCACCAGAACGGATGACGGCTTGCGCGGCGACGTAGCACCCGACGTCGCAGAGGTGGCGGGGTTCCTATCACCCAATCCAGGTGGCGTCGGGCCACTGACCCGCGCGTTTCTACTGGCCAACGTCGTCGAGCGGGCCGAGCAGTCGCTTCGCTCTCGGGCGACGGTCTGACCCGGATGCGCAACCAGATCCGCAAGAACCTACCGCTGCTCGTGGTGTTGATCGTGATCGTCGCGGCGTTGGTGCTCGTTCTTGCGGATCGGTGGCGACGCGGGTCATTCATCCTGGGTGTCGCGACCGTGCTCGCCGCTGGCTTCCGGTTGTTCGTGCCCGAGAACCGGATCGGGCTGCTCGCAGTGCGGAGTCGCGCTTTCGACGTGTCGGCACTCGCCCTCGTCGGCGGCGCGATCGTGTTTCTGTCCGCGTCCATCGACCCGCTCGGCACCGACTGACCCTGTCGCCAGGTCCAGTCGGCGCCAGTCGGTTCAGGTGGCCCGGGCGTGCTCCATCGTTGTGCCGAGGAGTTTCGCCACCGCTGCGGCCTCGGTGAGGAAGCCGTCGTGGCCATCGCGCGATTGGATGACCTCGAGCGCGCGGCAATCGGGCAACCCGCGCGCGATCTCCTTCTGCTGCCGAAGGGGATAGAGGCGATCGGAATCCACCCCGCCCACGATCGTGGGCACCGTGGCGCGCGCGAGGGCAGCGTCGATGCCCCCGCGCCCGCGGCCGATGTCGTGCCTGTTCATCGCCTCGCTCAGCAACACGTATGTGCCGGCGTCGAAACGGTTGGCGAGTTTGGCTGCCTGGTGCTGGAGGTAGCTCTCGATGGCGTAGCGGCCACCGGTCCACGGATTCTCGTCATCCTGCGCGGAATTGGCGAACCGCAGATCCAGCTCGCTTTCCGTTCGGTACGTCAGGTGCGCGATGCGCCGAGCGATGCTCAGCCCGGCCCGCGGGGATCGGCCGGTGCCGTGGTAGTCCCCGCCCTGCCAGTTGGGATCGGACACAATGGCCTCGATCTGCGTGGTCTGCGTCCCGATCTGATCGGCAGTTGCCCTGGCGCCGACCGCGAGCACGAGTGCCGCGCCCACCCGCTCCGGGTTGCCCACGATCCACTCCAACGTCCGCATGCCGCCCATGGAACCTCCGACCACGGCCGCCAAACGTTCGATGCCCAGAACGTCGGCAAGGGCGGCCTCGGCAGCCACCTGGTCCCGGATCGAGATGTAGGGGAACGCGCTGCCCCATGCCCGCCCGTCGGCTCCGATGGAACTCGGTCCGGTGGTGCCACCGCAACCGCCGAGAACGTTGGGTGCGATCACACACCATTCGTCGGTGTCGATCGGTGCGCCCGGTCCGACCATGCCGTTCCACCAGCCCGGCAGCGCATGGTCGGCGTCGGCTGGCCCGCTCACGTGTGAATCACCGGTCAACGCGTGTTCGATCAACACGACGTTGTCGCGGTTCGGGGACAGCTCACCCCACCGCTGCACCGCGATCGTGACCTGCGGTAGGGACGCGCCGCTCTCGAGATCCAGGCGGCCGATGTCGATACTGCCGAGCCGCCCGTCCGGCGCGGGAAAGTCCGCGTCCGGACGGGCGTCGTGCACAGAGCCGATGGTCAAGACGCCGCCGCTGCGAATCCGCGTTCGAGGTCGGCGATGATGTCGTCGACCCCCTCGATGCCCACAGCCAACCTGACCAGGCCTGGGGTGACACCCGAGGTCAACTGCTCCTCCGGCGTCAACTGCGAGTGTGTAGTCGAGGCAGGGTGAATGACGAGTGAACGCACGTCCCCGATATTAGCGACATGACTGTGCAGGCTCAGCCCGTCGACGAACCTTTTGCCCGCGTCGACCCCGCCCTTTAGTTCGAACGCGATGATCGCGCCCTGTCCCTTCGGAGCAAGCTGCTGGCCACGCTCGTACCACGGCGAGGACTCGAGGCCTGCGTAGTTGATGGACTCGACCTCATCGCGGGCGTCGAGGAACGCAGCGACCTTCTGCGCGTTCTCGACGTGCCGCTCGATACGCAAACTCAGCGTCTCCAGGCCCTGGCTGATGAGGAACGCGTTGAACGGCGACACAGCGGCGCCGATATCGCGGAGCAATTGCACGCGCGCCTTCAATGCGAACGCGGGTGCTCCGAGTTCGGCGAAGACGACACCGTGATAGCTCGGATCGGGGGTCGTGAAATTCGCGTGGCGTCCCTGTGTCCAGTCGAACGTGCCACCGTCGACGATGACGCCGGCGATAGCGGTGCCGTGCCCGCCCAAGTACTTCGTGGCCGAATGCACCACGATGTCGGCTCCGTGCGTGAGTGGCTGGATCAGGTAGGGCGTGGCCACGGTGTTGTCGACGATCAGGGGAATCCCGTTTTCGTGCGCAACAGCCGAGATGCCCGGAATGTCGAGGATGTCGTTCTTGGGGTTCGAGATCGTCTCACCGTAGAACGCCTTCGTTTCCGGGGTGATCGCGGCACGCCACTGCTCGAGGTCGTCGGGATCCTCGACGAAATCGACCGTGATACCCAGCTTCGGGAGCGTGTAGTGAAACAGGTTGTAGGTGCCGCCGTACAGGCGCGGGCTCGACACGATGCGATCACCGGCCTCCGCGATGTTGAGGATCGCGAGCGTTTCGGCGGCCTGGCCGGACGCGAGCAACAGCGCTGCCACGCCTCCTTCGAGGGCAGCGATGCGCTGCTCGACGGCGTCCTGCGTCGGATTCATGATGCGGGTGTAGATGTTGCCCGGTTCGGCGAGCCCGAACAGTGCAGCGGCGTGGTCGGTGCTCTCGAACGTGTAGGACGTGGTCTGGTAGATCGGTAGCGCGCGCGCCCGCGTGACACCGTCGGCGTTCTGGCCGACGTGGATCTGCTTGGTCTCGAAACTCCACGATGCGGTGGGGTCTTCGATAGGCGCGCCTGCTGCGTCGACTACGTCAGGGGTGTTGTCGGTCATGTGCTGATAACTCCGTCTTCGAGGAATGTTGGTCGATTCGAATCGGCTCCCGCATGAGAGCCGGGCGGGGTCTATCGAGACAACAACACATCGTCAACCTCCTCATGGGCCTTCTGCCAAGTCGTGCCCGGTCATTGGGCCCGTCGAGGCTGGTTGCCATCCTCGGAGCGGACCCGCGCTTGTTCTCCGGCCACGCGGTGGTGCGTGACCGATTAACCAGGTCTTTTCACCCGGGGCACCCCACCGCGGTTGGAGGGTTGCCGGCCAGCAAGCCGGGGCTTGAACGCTGACACTCATGACCTGGTGGGAATCCTAGCGGGAGCTTCCGCCGCAGCAAACAGCGACATTGCCCTTCCGGTGTCCGGGGACCTGATCACCTGCTCGAGTGAGGACAATCACCGCTTCGCAGGTGCCGCATTCGTCGCCGCGGGGATGAAAATGGGAGCCACGGGCGTTCCCTACGGTGGTTCGTTCCACTTCATGCCTCGTTCGAGGCGATTCATTCGATACGAAGGTTGTTCTGCTGTGACTGTCACCGATTCGGCTTTCGCCAAGAATGTCAGCGCTGCGCGCGACAGAATGTCGAACCCCATGGTCGCCGGCGACAGATCACCGTCGACGCGTCGACGCTTGGCGATGCTTGCCCTCTCGATCGGCGGTTTCGGTATCGGTACCACCGAATTCGCGTCGATGGGGTTGCTACCCGATGTGGCCGCGACCATGAACATCACCGAACCGGTTGCTGGGCAGATGATCTCGGCCTACGCGCTCGGAGTGGTAGTCGGTGCACCTCTGATTGCGACACTCGCGGCGCGAGTGCCGAGGCGGGTGCTGCTGATCGTCCTCATGGTGGCGTTCACGCTGGGCAACCTCGGGACCGTGTTCGCGCCGAGCTTCGGCGAACTGGTGGCATCGCGCTTCGTTGCAGGTCTGCCGCACGGTGCCTACTTCGGTATCGCTGCTCTCGTCGCCGCTCATCTGGCCGAGCCGGGCAAACGAGCAAAAGCAGTCGCCATGGTGATGATGGGGCTTTCCGTCGCCAACGTCGTCGGCGTGCCGGTCGCGACGTGGCTCGGACAGGTATTCGGGTGGCGTAGTGCGTTCACCCTCGTTGCTGTAATCGGTGCGCTCACGGTGACGGCGCTGATCCTGTGGATGCCGCGACTGGACGGCATGCCCACCACGAACCCGATCACCGAACTGGGCGCATTGCGACGCAGCCAGGTCTGGATGACTCTCCTCGTCGGGGTCGTCGGTTTCGGTGGAATGTTCGCCGTGTACACCTACATCGCGTCGACACTGACCGATGTCGCTGGTCTCGCCAGGGCGTTCGTGCCCCTCGCCCTGATGATCTACGGCGTCGGCATGGTCGCCGGCAACTACGCCGGCGGCTGGCTGGCGGACCGATTCATGCTCCGCGGCGTCTTTTTCGGGCTGTCCGCGATGGCGGTGTTCCTGGCCGTGTTCGTGGCCGCAGCCCACAACGGCGTCACCGCGTTGATTCTGATCTTCCTGATCGGCGCCTCGGGTTCGTCGGTCATTCCGGGTCTGCAGACCCGTCTGATGGACGTCGCCGACGATGCGCAGACCTTGGCGGCCTCGCTCAACCACGCAGCCTTCAACCTGGCCAACGCCCTAGGAGCTGCCATCGGCGGCGCAGTGATCGCTGCCGGTTTCGGATACACCGCGCCTGCCGCAGTCGGCTCCGTGCTCGCCGTCGCCGGTCTTGTGGTCCTGGCGACCGCGATGCGGATGCAGCGGCGGGGGATCTCCACCGAACCTCCACATTTCCTGCCGGATCCCTCCGCAGCAGCCCTCTAGTGTCGGAGGCATGAACCGCACCGTGCTCGTCGTCGATGACGAACCGACCATCTCGGATGCTCTCGCGGCACGGCTCCGCGGCGAGGGTTTCGATGTGATCATCGCAGCAGACGGACCTTCGGCTGTTGCAGAGTGCGCGCGGACCACGCCCGACCTGGTCGTGCTCGATGTGATGCTGCCAGGTTTCGACGGATTGGAAGTGTGCCGCCGAATTCAGGCGGACCGGCCTGTCTCGGTGCTGATGCTGACCGCTAAATCCGAGGAGACCGACATGCTGGTCGGCCTCGGGGTCGGCGCCGATGACTATCTGGCCAAGCCGTTCAGCATGCGTGAGCTCGTTGCACGCGTACATGCGCTCATTCGGCGCGCGGACAGAAATGCCTTATCTGCCGACCTGCCGATGTCGACACCGGCAACGAGCGTCGGCCCGATACGGATCGACCACGACGCCCGCACGGTGTCGAACTCGGACGGTGTAGTGCATCTGACGCGCACGGAATTCGATATCCTGGTGTTCCTCTTGCACCGCCCACGCAAAGCCGTGGCGCGCGAGACACTGCTCGCGCACCTGTGGGGCTGGGAGGACTCGGCCGGTAGCCGGACCGTCGACAGTCATGTCAAAGCTCTGCGGCGCAAGCTCGGTGGCGACCTCATCCGTACGGTGCACGGGTTCGGCTACGCGCTGGAAGTGCCGAGATGACACCGACCGCCCTCGGCCGGAGGTTGCCCCGACCCCTCGATCCGTTGAGCTCGTTCAAACTCAAGGTGTCTCTGATCGTCGGCATCGTGTTGGTAGTCGCCAGCATCACGTTCTGGTTCGGCGCCGGCTGGCAGTTCCGGTACGCGCTCTTGGCCGCCTTGGTGATGTCGCTGGCCGCGACGCAAGTTCTCGCCCACGGGATGACCTCGCCGTTGCGCGAGATGACCGCGGCAGCCAAAGCCATGGCCAGGGGCGACTATTCGACGCGTGTCCGCGCGACCTCACGCGACGAGGTCGGCCAACTCGCGGAGGCGTTCAACACGATGTCGACCGACCTCGAAGCGGCGGACACCTACCGACGCGAACTGATCGGCAACGTCTCGCACGAGTTGAAGACGCCCATCGCAGCGTTGCGCGCCGTCCTCGAGAACATCGCCGACGGTGTCACCGAGCCCGACCCCCGAACACTGGCGGTGGCGCTGCGGCAAACCGAAAAACTGGGCGATCTCGTCTCGGAACTGTTGGACCTCTCCCGGTTGGAAGGTGGCGTTCTGCAGCTGAAACCCGAGCAGTTCGGGGTACACGATTTCCTCGCCGAGGTCACTGCTGGGCAACCACGCATCGCGCTCGAAGTCCACCCGGTCGACCTCGCCGTCCGTGCTGATCGCTCGAGGTTGACGCAGGTGGTCACCAATTTGGTCGAGAACGCGGTCCGGCACGCGCCCTCTGGCACCGACATCACGGTGTCGGCGGTCGAGACGCGCGATGGCATAAGCCTCGACGTCGTAGACGACGGGCCGGGAATAGCACCGGCCGAGCGCAATACGGTGTTCGATCGGTTCACCCGGGGCGGTGCGACGGGCGGCGGAACCGGCCTCGGCCTCGCTATTGCCCGTTGGGCTACAGAGCTGCACGGCGGAACGATCGAAGTGCTCGATCGTTCGACCGGTTGTCACATCAGAGTCTCCATTCCACACTCCTGAGTCCGCTCGATCCCCGCGACGCACGTCTTCATGTCGTGGCGTCGGTTTCAGTCCTGCCCGAACGAGGAAAGAAGACTGTCTTGGCCACCGTTGAGCACTCGCAAGACCGGACATCCGGAACACCGATAGCCCCCATCGGACTCTCACTCTGGCCGCGCAGGGTTTGGCCCGTGCGACGCTATGCCGCTGTCTCTCGATTCACCCTGGTCGGCGCCGTCGTCACGGGCCTTCTCGGCGCGGCTGTCCTTGGTTCTCCCGGCATCGGGTACCCGATCGTCGCCGCAGCGGTGCTCGTCGTAGCGGCATCTGCGCGTCCCGATCGGCTCACGTGGTGGCATGCGTTCGGTGCGATTGCCGTTCTCGCGCTCACCTCGGTTTCGGTGTTCCGCGACGCCGAGTGGCTGGTGACCTTGGCAACCTGGCTGGCTGTTGTCGTGACCGGAGTCGTACTGTCGGCGTCGTGGACCTGGACCGGGACCATTCTCGGTGCAATGACGCCGGTGTTCGTTCCGGTTCGGGTTCTGCGATGGACGAGGCGAGGCACCCGCAGGTTGGATACCGGCAGCGTGAAGCCGGGGCGACTGGTGTTGGTCGCTGCGGTGACATCGTTGCTCGTACTTGTCTTCGCGGCGCTCTTCGCCGGTGCCGACCCACAGTTCGAGCGGCTCGTCGATTCGCTGACTCCGGAATGGGATCTGGGCGCTGCATTCGGGCGACTCGTTGTCTTCACGCTCGTCGCTGGCGGTGCGCTGGCTGCGGCATATGTTGCCGTCAATACGCCGCGTTTCGACCTGGTAGCGCCTCGGCCACGTCGCACGCTCGAGTTGTGGGAGTGGACGATTCCGCTGGGATCGTTGGTCGCTGTGTTCTGCGCCTTCGTCTTCGTGCAACTCCGAACTCTGTTCGGAGGTCAGGAACACGTGATTGTCACCGCGGGTCTCACCAACGCCGAATACGCGAGGCAAGGATTCTGGCAGCTGTTGGCGGTGACGGCACTGACTCTGCTGGTCATTGCCGTCACGGTCGGAAGGGCGCCGCGCATCTCGACGGCGGATCGACTGGCCCTGCGCATATTGGTGGGCGCTCTGTGTCTGCTGTCCTTGGTGGTGGTCGCCTCGGCGCTGCACCGGATGTCGTTGTACGAGCAGCAATACGGATACACGACGCTACGCTTGTTCGTCACCGCGGTGGAGCTGTGGCTGGGTTCGGTGTTCGTGCTGATCATGATCACGGGTCTCCGGATGTCGGGTCGATGGCTGCCGCGCGCGGTGGGTGTGGGGGCGGTGTTGACGGTGCTCGGCCTCGCGGCGCTGAACCCCGATGCCTACATCGCTCGCCACAGCGTCGAACGATTCGAGCAAACAGGGAAGATCGACGTCGGCTATCTCTCCCGGCTTTCGAGCGACGCCGCGCCCGAACTGGACCGACTGCCCGAGCCGTACCGGAGCTGTGTCGACACCGGGGCGTCGACGAATGCGTCGTGCCTCCCTGGGCGCTAAAGTGAGCGAGCATGAGCAGGAAGGAGCAGCGATGAGATACATGAGCTCGATTTCGACGTATCTCGCTCTGCTTTTGCTGCTCGCCACCGTCCCTGGTTCGACCGCCGGTGCGGTCGCGTTCGGCCTCGTCTTGACGGCAGTGGTGGTCACCGTCGTGGCCACCACAGGCCGTGATTCGCTGACAGCGATGCTCTTCGGCGTCACGCACGGCCCTGCGGCAGATCGACGTCGGCGCGGGGCATTTCGCCGTCAGGACCGTCCGAACGAAGCAGGCAGGCCGATGCCCCGCGCTCCCGGCGCGTTGGTGGGGGCCCTCTAGAGCACCGCACCAGGGCTTCCCGACACACCGTCAGCGGTACATCACCCGCCCTTCGTCGGAAGTCGCCTTCATGTACTTCATGAGCTCATTGCCTGCGTTCGCCTGTGCCCGGCGTTCGATCAGCACGGTCCTGTCCATAGTGGCGACCGTCGCGCTGATGTTTCTTCTCGTCGTCGACCACGAGCCCGGTGGCCAAACGTCGCTCGTCGCTCTCGCGCTCGCAGCTCTGGTCGCGCTCGCGGTACTGCATTCGGCGTCGGCCTCGTGCATCGGACCCAGGGCTTCGCGCGCTCCTGCCGAGGACACCCGATTACGAGGTAGCTTTCGTCGCCAACACCGTCCCGACACACCGGGACGTCCTATGCCCAGAGCACCCGGACCGGTCACCTGACCGGTCCGCCTTCCCTCGCTTCGGGGAGTGCGCTGCCGGTCGAGATTTCCACGACCGACAACACACCAAGGGGTGCTCCCATGCTCGACTTCGTCTACTACCCGGTGTCCGGAATCCTCTGGTTCTGGCACACGGCTTTCGGTTCGGTGCTCGGTCCCGACAACGGGATCAGCTGGGCACTGGCCGTGGTGTTTCTCGTGTTCACCGTCCGTGTTCTGCTCTACAAACCGTTCGTCGGCCAAATCCGTCGTCAACTTGCCATGAAGTCGCTGCAACCGCAGATGAAGGCGTTGCAGAAGCTGCATGCCGGCGATCGCGCTCGCCAAGGGGCAGAACTGCGGAAGTTGCAGAAAGAACACGGGGTGACCCGCTGCTCGGTTGTCTGCCGATGCTCGTGCAGGCGCCGGTGTTCATCGGACTGCTGCACGTGCTGAGGTCGTTCAACCGCACCGGCACCGGTTTCGGTCACCTCGGCATGTCCGCGCAGGACAACGCGAGCACGGCCAACTACTTCTTCAGCGCCACCGACGTGCAGTCGTTTCTCGGCGCCCGCCTGTTCGGAGCGCCGATCTCGGCGGCGATCACCAATCCGGCCGACACTCTCGCGTCCTTCGCCGAGTTCGGCGGGATTCCGTCGGCGTGGGCCATTGCCGCGGTGGCAGTTCCGCTCATGGTGATCGCTGGTGTGGCTACGCACTTCAACGCTCGTGCCTCGATAGCGCGCCAGGACGATGTGGCACGCAGCAACCCGCAGACTGCAATGACAAACAGGATGATGCTCTGGATCCTGCCGGCCGGCGTCCTGATCGGTGGACCGGTGCTACCGGTAGCTGTGTTGCTGTACTGGGTGAGCAACAACGTGTGGACGTACGTCCAACAACATCTTGTGTATCGGCGCATAGACCGGGAGCAGGCAGCGTTGCCCGTGCCGCAATCCGCCGTCACTGCGCCCAAACCAGGCGCCAAACCTCAGCGCCGACGGTGAAGGACTGTTCCGTGTGTGTCGGTCGCGTCCGCTACCGTGCCTTCCGTGCCTATCACTGTCTCCACAGTCAACGTCAACGGAATCCGTGCTGCCGCACGCAAGGGAATGCTGCCGTGGTTGGAAGCGACCGATGCCGATGTGGTCTGCCTTCAGGAAACGCGCGCCGACGACGGTGAGCTGACCAAGGCCCTGGCCCCCGCACTCGACGCAGGCTGGCACCTCGCCTCTGCCGCGCCGTCGGTGAAAGGACGCAACGGCGTCGCTGTTCTCTCCCGCACGGCTCCCGACGCCGTGCGGGTGGGAATCGGTGCCGACGAGTTCGCGGAGGCCGGCCGCTATATCGAGGCCGATTTCGGTGACGTCACCGTCGCGAGTTTGTACCTACCGTCCGGTGCGGTCGGTACCGAGCGACAGGAGGAGAAGGAGCGGTTCATGGCCGCATTCGCCCCGTACCTGACGGCGCTGGCCTCGACAGCGCAGGCCGCGGACCGCGATGCCGTGGTGTGCGGTGACTGGAACATCGCGCACACCGAGCGCGATATCAAGGCGTGGAAGACCAACCGCAAGAACTCGGGGTTCCTCCCCGAGGAACGTGAGTGGATCTCGGCGCTTCTGGCCGAAGGCGCACCCTGGCGGGACGTCGTGCGCGATCTTCATCCCGACGTGGACGGCCCGTACAGCTGGTGGTCCTATCGCGGAAAGGCATTCGACAACGACGCCGGATGGCGGATCGACTACCACCTGGTCACCGACGCTCTCGCCGAACGCGCAAAAGACGCGGTCACCGAGCGTGCGGTGGCCTACGACCAGCGATGGTCCGATCACTCGCCAGTGACGGTCAGTTATCGCTAGAGCCTGGAAGAAAAGACCTTCTCGCGTCGTGAAAAGATCATGAGCATGTCTTCTCCTGCATCATCCGACACACCTCAGGGGCCGCGCCAGCGCGTCCTGTCCGGCATCCAGCCGACGGCGGACTCGTTCCACCTCGGCAACTACCTGGGTGCCGTGCGTCAGTGGGTGGCATTGCAGGACGACTACGACGCGTTCTATTTCATTCCAGATCTACACGCCATCACGGTGCCGCAGGATCCCAAAGCGCTACGGCATCGCACCAGAATCGCGGCAGCGCAGCTGCTGGCCGTCGGTATCGACCCGAAGCGCTCGACTCTGTTCGTGCAGAGTCAGGTGCCCGAGCATGCGCAGCTGGCGTGGGTGCTCAACTGCATTACCGGGTTCGGCGAAGCGGGGCGGATGACGCAGTTCAAGGACAAGTCGGCCAAGCAAGGTCGCGATCAGACCACGGTGGGGCTGTTCACTTACCCGGTATTGCAGGCCGCCGACATTCTGCTCTACCGCCCCAATCTCGTTCCGGTCGGCGAAGATCAGCGTCAGCACCTTGAACTGACGCGCGATCTCGCGCAGCGCTTCAACACCCGCTTCAAGAAGACCTTCGTCGTTCCGGACGCACACATCGTGAAGGGCACCGCCAAGATCTTCGATCTGCAGGAGCCGACGGCGAAAATGAGCAAGTCGGGGTCGAACCCGGCCGGCATCGTCAACCTTCTCGACGATCCGAAGGTGACGGCGAAGAAGCTTCGCTCGGCGGTGACCGACAACGACCGGGACATAGCCTTCGACCCGGTGAACAAGCCGGGCGTCAGCAATCTGCTCAACATTCAGTCGGCATTGTCCGGCCGCGCGATCGACGACCTCGTCGAGGGATACGCAGGCAAGGGTTACGGCGATCTCAAGTCGGACACGGCAGATGTCCTGATCGAGTTCGTGACCCCGCTGAAAGCCGCCGTCGATGGCTATATGGCCGACATCGCCGAGCTGGATCGCATCCTCGCAGACGGCGCAGACCGGGCGAGGGAGGTAGCGTCACGAACGTTGGCGCAGGTGTACGAACGGGTGGGGTTCCTGGCACCGCTTTCCTGACAGCAGGGAACTCACACCGGGTCCCGAGCTTCGAGGGGCAGACATCGAGAGGGTGATCGTCGTTCCCGACTTCAAAGCAATCTTGCAGCGGCGCCGCGAGCAATGGCCGTGGTTCGATCACACGGTCCGCGCGGCGCAGCGGTACAAATCGCAGAATGGCGACTATTACGCCGCCGCGATGACCTACTTCAGTGTGCTGGCGCTTTTTCCGCTCCTGATGGTGGCGTTTGCGGCAGCCGGATTCGTGCTGGCGGGCCAACCTCAATTGCTCGACGAGATCAGCGACCAGATCACGCAGAACGTTCCGGGAAGTCTGGGCGAAACGATCAACACTCTCGTCGACACTGCGATCGAGTCGAGGACGAGCGTCGGCATCCTCGGTATCCTCGGCGCGCTCTACGCAGGATTGGGGTGGATGGCGAAACTGCGCGAGGCTCTGACGGCCATGTGGGAGTCCGTGCACGAGGATGGCAGCTTCCTCGCTACCAAGTTCAAGGATCTCCTGGCACTGTTCGGGCTCGGTGCCGCTCTTGCAGTGTCGCTGGGATTGTCGGCGCTCAACGGTGCCTCGGTGATGCGCAGTCTGCTCGAACTGGTCAACCTGGACGGCGTCCCTGGAGTCGATATCGCGCTCCGCGTCCTGTCGGTGGTGCTGGCAGTCGTCGCTACCTGGGCTGTGTTCGTCTGGGTTATTTCGCGGCTTCCGCGGGAACCCGTTCCGATTCACAGCGCCCTGAAGGGCGCTCTGATCGCCGCGATCGGGTTCGAGGTCTTCAAGCAGATCGCGGCGATCTACCTCGCGTCGGTCACCAACGGCCCCGCCGGGGTGGTGTTCGGCCCGATCATCGGTCTTCTGGTCTTCGTGTTCACCACGTCGCGATTCCTGTTGCTGTCGACGGCTTTTGCTGCCACCACCGAGGAAAGTATGGCGCTGGCGTTCGTGCCGCCACCGGAACCGGCAGTCATCACTCCTCGAGTCGAGATCAACGAGGGGCCGACGGTGAAGAGCGGCATCGCACTGGTTGGAGCGGGGGCGATCGCGGGAGCGGTGCTGGGGCGGTGGGGGCGCCGTTGACCGGCCCAGAATGGGTCAGCGCGAATCAACGTCGTCGATTCAGTTGACGTGCCCAGAGCAGCAGACCCAGCACGATCAGTGCGCCGATGACCGCGAAACCGATTCGAATCACGGTGTCGCCGCCCGCCTTCAGGGCCGAGGCTCGCGCACTGGCAGCGGGATCGGTCTGCCCGGCAGGATCGGTCGGCGGCGATGCCAGGGTGGGCACCGCGGGGCGGGTGCTCGTGACCGGTGCGGCGGAATCCTGGTCCACGAGTACACCGACTGTCGAGTCAACGGGTAGCGCGAAGCCGTAGTCCAGCAGCCGCGCTGCCTGCTCCCACGGACGAATAGGCAGGACGTCACCCAGCATCAACGTGACGGCGAGTCGTCGGCCGTCGCGGGCGGCGGCGCCGACGAAGGTCTGTCGGGCAGAGTCGGTGAATCCTGTCTTGCCCCCGAGCGCGCCATCGTAGTTGTACAGCAACTGGTTGTCGTTCGACAGCGCGAATCCTGGCCGGTCCACGTCCTCGGTGATGGCGGGATCTCGGGGGTAGCCCGGGAAATCGACCATCTCGGTGGAAATCAGTTCCGCGAACGTCGGGTCCGCCATCGCGGAACGAAAGATCAACGCCATGTCGTAGGCCGAGCTCGACATCCCGGGCCCGTCGAGACCGGACGGACTCGCCGTCCTCGTGTCGAGCGCACCCAACGAAGTTGCCTTCGCGTTCATTTTCTCGACCGCGGCCTCGTTGCCACCGAGCTGCGCGGCCAGCGCGTGCGCGGCGTCGTTCCCGGACGCCATCACCAGACCCTGCATCAGCTGCATGTTCGTGTAGACGCCGCCCTTTCCTAGTCCGACGGAGCTGCCTTCGATACCGGCATCCTCAGCAGTGGCGACGGTGGTCCTGTTCAGATCGAGCTCATCGAGTACGACGAGGGCGAGAAGAATCTTGATGATGCTGGCGGGTCGGTAGCGCCCGTGCGGATCCTTTGCCGCGAGAACGTCGCCGCTGTCGAGATCGGCGAGCACCCAACCGGTTGCCGAGATGTCCGCAGGCAACGGGGGAGCCCCGTCGGGTGTCACGGTGCCGCACTCGGCGAGAGCGTCACCGCCGATAGCTTCAGCAGGCACGGGAAGGGCAGGAGGGGTGGTTTGTCCTGGCTCAGGCACCTCCGACAGGTCGATCGCAGGTGGCGGCGACGTCGCGAACGGGCAGTTGTCGGTGTCCGGCGTCGCGAAAGGTGTGGTGGTCGGCGGTGGCTCGGGTGGCTGAGCGCCGACCGGCGCCGAGCCCATGAGCACCAGTACAACAGACGCCGACGCCACCACGAACCCACGAATCGTTCTCATCGCGAACCACCTTAGGCGCTTCGCGCATGTGCGTGGAAATACATAGCCTGCTATGTATTTCCACGCACATGGGGAGTGTCAGTTACCGGACGGCCGGAGGAAGGGGCGCTGGATCTTTTTCCACTTCTCGTAGGTGGCGTACGCGGACCGGGTGGACTCGAGCGTCGACGTCGCGCTGACCGGAACATCCCACCAGGACTCGGAATCCGGCGCCCCGATGAGTGGGTCCGTCTCGACATGGATGACCGTGCTCGTCTGGCTCGCCTTGGCGGTCTTGACCGCGTCGGTGAACTCGGCACCGTTCTCGACCCGCACGACCTCCACTCCCAGGCTGGCCGCGTTGGCTGCGAGATCGACGGGCAGAATCTCACCGTCCAAACGGCCCTGTTCACCGCGGTAGCGATAGTCGGTTCCGAATCGCTGCGAACCCAGCGACTCCGAGAGCGATCCGATGGAGGCGAAGCCGTGATTCTGCACCAGGATCACGATGATCTTGACGCCTTCCTGAACGGCGGTGACGAGCTCGGTGGCCATCATCAGGTACGAGCCGTCGCCGACCATGACGAACACGTCGCGGTCCGGTTCGGCCATCTTCGCGCCGATCCCGCCGGCGATCTCGTAGCCCATGCACGAGAATCCGTACTCGACGTGGTATCCCTTGGAATCTCTTGTGCGCCAGAGCTTGTGCAGGTCGCCTGGCATCGATCCGGCGGCACAGACCACGACATCATGCGGATCGGACAGCGTGTTCGCGAGGCCGATCACCTGATTCTGGTTCAACGGCGCAGTCGGATCCTCGATCTTGTATACCGAGGAAACCGTCGCGTCCGACGGGGTCGCCAGGTCTGAAACAAGGGTGCGGTAGTCGGCCGGTACCTCGTAGTCGGCCAGCTCGGCCTCGAGGGCTTCGAGCGCCTCCCGGGCGTCGGAGACGACGGAGATGCCGCCTTGCTTGACCGAGTCGATGGACGCGACGTTGATGTTGACGAATCGCACGTCCGGGTTGTTGAAGGCGGTACGCGAGGCGGAGGTGAAGTCGCTGTAGCGAGTGCCGATTCCGATGATGACATCGGCTTCGGTGGCGAGGGCGTTCGCGGCAGTGGTGCCGGTAGAACCGACCGCGCCCACCGACTGCGGATGGTCGTAGGGCACAGCCCCTTTGCCGGCCTGGCTCTGGCCGACGGGTATTCCGGTCTTCGAGACGAACGACGCGAGTGCGGCGGTGGCGCCGGAGTAGATGACCCCGCCGCCGGCGACGATCATCGGCTTCTGCGCGCTGCGGATGACCTCGGCTGCGCGTGCGATGACCGACTTTTCCGGCAGCGGGCGGGCGATGTGCCACGTACGCGGTGCGAACAGCGACTCCGGCCAATCGAACGCCTCTGCCTGCACGTCCTGCGGGATGGCGACGGTGGCAGCGCCGGTCTCGACCGGATCGGTCAGCACGCGCATCGCGCCGAGCAAAGCCCCGGGCAGCTGTTCGGGACGCCACACCCGGTCGAAGTACCGCGAGAGCGGCTTGAACGCGTCGTTGACCGTGACGTCGCCGCTCGAGGGGAGTTCCAGCTCCTGAAGCACCGGGGCGCTCACGCGGGTGGCGAACGTGTCCGCTGGCAGCAACAGGACAGGCAAGCGGTTGATCGTCGCCAGGGCAGCACCTGTCAGCATGTTCGTCGAGCCGGGGCCGACGCTGGCCGTGACAGCCCAGGTCTGCATTCGATCCTTCTGACGTGTGTAGGCGACGGCACTGTGCACCATGGCCTGCTCGTTGCGTCCGAGGACGTACGGCAATTCCGGTTCGCTGCCGCCTTCGACGGCGTCGATCTCGGCCTGCAGGAGCGCCTGCCCGAGGCCGGCGACGTTGCCGTGGCCGAAGATGCCGAATGCGCCGGCGAAGAACTTGGTGCGTGTGCCGTCGCGCTCGACGTACTGGTTTGCCAAGAATTTCACGACGGCCTGGCTCACGGTGAGGTGAACTGTGTCCTCGGTATTCTCGGTCTTGTTCGCCGAGATCGGCGCAGTGGACACCACGGTCATGCTCCTTCGGAAGCGGGGTCGAGGGTAAGGCCGTTCAAGGGAAGACGAGGGTCGACGGCCTGCTCTTCCCAGGTACCGCGGATCCAGGTGTGCTCGGGGTCGTCGACGATGTTCCAGGCGCGTTCGGGGCCCGGTCCGGCCATGACGTTGAGGTAGTACATGTGGTATCCGGGGGCCGCAACCGACGGGCCATGGTAGCCATGCGGAACCAGGACGACATCGCCCGTGCGGACCTCTTCGAGGACCTCGATCGGCCGCTGCGGCGTCCCGTATACGCGGTGGTAGCCGAAGCCGGCGCGCTCGCCCGGGCCGGGCGCGATCTCGAAGTAGTAGATCTCTTCCAGCGCAGTCTCGCTCGCGGTGTTCTCGTCGTGCTTGTGGCCCGGGTAGGACGACCAGTTGCCGCCGGGGGTGATGACCTCGCAAGCGATGAGCGAGTCGGCTTCGAATCTGTCGGCGGTTCCGAAATTGTGTACCTGCCGGCTGCAGTTCCCGGCACCGCGCAGCTCGACCGCGACATCGGCTGCTGCCACGTACCGGAGGGGAAGCTTGTTCTGGGCTCGAGCTCCGCACAGCGCGAAGCGCCCGCCGTCGGTGCTGGCGACCGTGTACGAGGAATCCTTGCCGACGTAGACGAAGTCCGACGGTCCGTCGAACACCGATGTGCGGCCCTGTAATTCGAACTTCGTACCGTCACTGGTGACTGTCGCAGAACCGGACAGTGGGACGATCATGATCTCGTCGGCACCGGACTCGAGGTTCACGGACTTCCCGGCAGCAAGGCTCAACGTCCACAGGCTCGATTCCGTCCAGCCTGATCGGGTCGTTCCGCCGGCTCCACTCCTGCCTGATCGGGTCGTTCCGCCGGCTCCACTCCTGCCGGCCGTCTCGGGCGTCACGACGACGTCGAAGTGGTCCTGGCCGCCGGTTCCTGCTTTGATGTAGTACTCGGAGTTCATCTTTCACCTCACCATGTCCACGGCGGTGCCGACTGCTTTCGCGACGTCGCCGTCCTGCGGGTAGAGCAGCGTGCGTCCGACGATCAGGCCGCGCACCGCGGGAATCTCGAGCGCCTTCGCCCAGCTGGCGTAGGTCTCGTCCGGTGCAGTCTGAGGGTCGCCCCCGAGTAGCAGCGTAGGTAGGGTGGTCGCATCCATGACGCGCTCCATTTCGTCGACGACAGGCAGTTTCATCCAGGTGTACGCGGAGGTGGATCCGAGGCCCTGGGTGATGTGGATCGACTTGATGACGGCGTCGGCGCTGAGGTCGTTGACGACGCGGCCGTCGACACGGCTGGACAGGAACGGTTCGACCATCGCGATGAGGTTTTCGGCGGCGAGTTCGTCGATGGCCCGAGCGCAGGCGGTCATGGTCTCGAGTGTCCCGGGGTCCTCGAGCGCGATCCGAGTGAGCATTTTCGCTCCGTTCATGCGCGCTTTGGCGGTCGACGCAGCGGTGGCTCCCGTCATTCGGTCGTCGAGTTCGAACGACGCGCCGGCCAACCCCCCGCGATTCATCGACGAGAAGACGACCTTGTCCTCGAGCGCTCCGAGCAGCACGAGATCGTCGAGGATCTCTGCCGAGGCAAGAACGCCGTCGACGCCGGGGTTGGCCAGTGCCGTGCGGAGCCGATCGAGCAGTTCGGTGCGGCTGTTCATCGCGGTGGCATCGGCCCCGACCGAGAGTGCGCCGCGGGCGGGATGATCGGCAGCGACGATCATCAATCGACCGTTGCCGCGGACGGTGTCGCGGGTGACCCGAGTGGCCCAGGCTCGGTCGATCGCCTGCGGGTTGGTCGCGCGCAGCGCGGTCACCTCAGCGTACGTCGACGCGGCAGCAGGGGTCAGGGTGGTCTCAGACATTGACGGCCTCGTTGTCGGATTCTTCGGTGGCGGACTTTTCCGCAAGGGCGGCGACCTCGGATGCGGTCGGCATCGCGGTCGAGCATTCGAGGCGAGAGGCGACGATCGCGCCGGCAGCGTTGCCGTAGCGGAGGATCTTCTCGAGTGGCCAGCCGGCCAGGAGGCCGTGGCACAGTGAACCGCCGAAACTGTCGCCCGCACCGAGGCCATTGACGACGTCGACGAAATTCGGTGGGACGGTGACGGTCTCCGAGCGGGTCTTGCCCATGACCCCTTTCGGCCCCATCTTGACGATGGCCAGCTCTACGCCGAGGTCGAGGAGCGCGTCGGCAGCAGCGTGTGGATCGGTCTCGCCGACGGCGATCTCGCATTCCTCTCTGTTCCCGACTGCAACGGTGACGTGCCGAAGTGCGCGCTGAACCTGCTCGGTCGCGGCGGCGGGGGAGTGCCAGAACATCGGTCGGTAGTCGAGGTCGAGCACGGTCAGCGGAGCGCGTTCGCGTGCTTCCCAGGCGGTGAAGTGGGCGCTGCGGCTCGGCTCCTCGGACAGGCCGGTCACCGTCGACCAGTACAGGCGGGCGCTGCGGACGGCGGCCGAGTCGATGTTCTCGGGTCGGACCTGCAGATCCGGCGCGGAGGGCTTGCGGTAGAAGTACAACGGGAAGTCGTCCGGCGGAAAGATCTCGCAGAAGGTGACGGGCGTTGCGTACGTCTCGTCGACGACGATGAATCGATTGTCGACACCGAGGCGAACGAGCTCACCGGAGACATACCGGCCGAAGGGATCGTCGCCGACGCCGGAGATCAGGGCCGATGTGCACCCGAGGCGTGCTGCGGCAACGGCGACGTTCGCTGCGCTTCCACCGAGGAACTTGCCGAAGGACTCGACGAGCTCGAGGCCGACGCCGGTTTGCAGCGGGTAGATGTCGACGCCGCTGCGCCCGATGGCGAGGACGTCGAAGGCCGTGGTGTTCGCATCGGCTGAGGTGGTCAAGATCGACTCCAGAGGGTTTCGGGAATGTACGACGGAGAGGTGACACGTGCACACGGCTTTGTCGAGTTCTACTGTGCGCTAGTTCACAGGTTCATGTCAATACTTTGTCCTGACATTCTTACTTCAAGTCAAGGCGATGTTAGTGTTCACCTACACTTCGATCAAACCGGGCATCGAAACGACTGCCCCTGAAGTAGATACGGAGCCGGACTGTGACTGCCTCGAACACGTCCACGGGCGACGCCAAGTCCACGGTGCGATCATCGGTGGCGACGCCATTGTCCGTCGAGCTGGACCGCGGTAGCCCGGTTCCTCTGTACTTCCAACTCGCCCAAGCGATCGAGTCGGCGATACTCGGCGGGCTGCTGGCCCCCGGTGATCGATTCGAGAACGAACTGGCCTTGGCCAAGCGACTCAACCTTTCGCGTCCCACGACACGGCGTGCCATCCAGGAGCTGGTGGACAAGGGGCTGCTGGTTCGGAAGCGAGGCGTCGGTACCCAGGTGGTGCAGAGTCCGGTCCATCGCCCCGTAGAACTCACCAGCTTGTTCGACGACCTCGCTCGGGCGGGGCAGAGTCCGTCCACCAAGTTGCTCGACTACCACGTCGGTATCCCGACGGCCGAGGTCGCACGTGAGCTCAATCTCGCCGACGACGTCGAAGTGGTCACCATTCGCCGACTCAGGAGCACGAACGGCGAGCCATTGGCATTGATGACCAATCACCTGCCGTCGGCAATCGCTCCCGACCCGGAAGAGCTCGAATCGCACGGGTTGTATCAATCGCTGCGAACCAGGGGTGTGCACATCCGGCTCGCCCGGCAGCGGATCGGTGCGAAAGCCGCCGATCGTGAAGAGGCGCAACTGCTCGATGAGAAGTTCAAGGCACCACTGCTGACGATGCACCGAACGGCATTCGACGACTCGGGGAGCGTCGTGGAGTTCGGCTCGCACGCCTACCGCGCCTCGCGCTACTACTTCGACACCACCGTCGTCGACCGCTGAGCCGGCCGTCAGGCGCCAGTCGCGGCGGTGGACCCACGCACCTGGATGGCGGGCGGGACGAGCTGCAGTGAGCCTGCAGCCGACGGGTCCGCAATACGCTCCACCAGCGCGGTAGCCGCCCGCCGTCCGAGCTCGACGGTCGCGTTCTCCACGCTCGTCAGCCGCACATGTCGTAGTTGCGCGATGGATGTGTTGTCGTATCCCACCACCGACACGTCGGCCGGGACCGCCAGACCCATGTCCTGGCAGGCGGTCATGACGCCGATCGCGACGAGGTCGTTGACGGCGTAAATCGCGCTGGGTCGACCTGTCTGCAGCAGCCGGGTCCCTGCGCGGTGCCCGTCGTCCTCGGTCATGTCGCTCTCCTCCACACGGATGTGACGGGTGAGTCCGTGCGCCGCCATCGCCGTTCGATAGCTCTCGGCGCGGATGTCGGCCACCGCGCCCAGGCCCGCGACGTGCGCGATTGCGCTGTGTCCCAAGTCGACGAGGTGGCCTACCGCCAGCTGGGTTCCGAGCTCGTCGTCGCTGGCAACGATGTCGACGCCCGGAAAGTCGAGATCGCGGCTCGCGACGACCACGGTAGGCATGGATGCGGCGGCCTCAGCGATCGCCGGCGTGGGGTTTCGAGTGCCCACGAGAGCCAGGCCGTCGAGCCGCAGATCCATGAAGCTTTCCACGAAGGACTCGTCGGAGCTGCGGTCCAGTCGGCCATCGGCGAGGAACATTTTCAGATCATGTTGCTGCAGAACCGAGTTCATCCCTTCGAGGCAGTCGACGAACCATGGGTTGCGCAGGTCGTTGAGAAGCACTCCCACGATGTTCGTTCGGCGCTGGCTGAGGCTACGTGCGCTGAGGTTGGGGCGGTAGCCCAACTCGCGAATGGCCTTCTCGACCGCCTCGCGTTTCTCGTCGCTGACTGAGCTCGATCCGCGAAGTACCAGTGAAACAAGCGATTTGGATACCCCGGCATGGGCGGCGACGGTACGAATGGTCGGCTGCGCCACGTGGGGTCCTTTCGTGCGAGAGGGGCGGTGTCTCGACGACGCTAGCAGGCGCAGGGGTGTTGACACGCCTGCGTTGGATCGGCAAGACTGAGCTCGGATTGGACCGGTCCAAAACGTTCGTGGGCGCCGGTCGGTTCGCACCTTCTTCCAGCTTTCGAGGAGACACACCAGTGAGTTCACCGCACGGCACGAGTTCACCGCAGGGAATCAGGGTCGCCGTCGCCGGTTTCGGTTGGATGGGCCGCGTGCACACGCAGGCCTACGCCCGCATCCGGCATCACTACCCGCACCTCGCTCTGGCTCCGACGCTCGCGAGTGTCGCCGACGAGGTCCCGGGACGGGCCGAGGAAGCGGCCGCGCAATTCGGTTTCGAAGGGTCCACCACCGACTGGCACGACATCGAGGCGGATCGGGCCATCGGCGCTGTGTCCATCACGGCCCCGAACTTCCTGCACCGCAGCATCGGAACTGCGATGGCCGAGGCGGGCAAACACATCTGGATCGAGAAGCCAGTCGGCTTGTCCGCCGACGATGCGCGTGCTGTGGCCCTATCCGCGGACAAGGCGGGAGTGCAGACGTCCGTCGGATTCAACTACCGCAATGCACCCGCCGTCGAGGAAGCCAAGGCACTCATCGACTCCGGCGAGCTCGGTACCGTCACCCACGCTCGTTTTCGATTCTTCAGTGACTACGCAGCGCACCCTGACGGCGCCCTCAGTTGGCGGTTCGAGAGGGCTCGCGGAGGTAACGGAGTGCTGGGTGATCTCGCCTCGCACGGCGCGGATCTGCTGTGGTACCTCCTGGGGGACATCGATTCTCTCGTCGCGGACACCGCGGTTTTCGTGCCACAGCGGGCCAAGCCGCTCGGGGCGACCAGCGGACACGCACTCGCCACCGGAGGTGAACTCGGTCCGGTCGAGAACGAAGACTTCGTGAGCAGTCAGATTCGGTTGGCCTCGGGCGCACGGGCAACACTCGAAGCGAGCCGCGTGTCGGTCGGCGAACAGAACGCCTACGGATTCGAGATCCACGGCACCAAAGGCGCGGTCTTCTGGGATTTCCGGCGCCTCGGCGAACTCGCGGTCAGCCTCGGAGGCAGGTACCAGGATCAGCCGGTCTCGACCATCTATGTGGGACCGAACCAGGGCGAATACGGGGCCTTTCAACCGGGCTCGGCGTCCTCGATGGGTTACGACGACCTCAAGGTCATCGAAGCCGAACGCTTCCTGCGGTCCATCGCCGAGGGCAAGCCGATCGGCGCCACGGTGTGGGACGCCGTGCGCAGCGCCCAGGTTCTGGACGCCATGACCGAGTCCGTCGACTCCGGAAGGTGGGTCGCGCCCGGCGCGTGAAGCAGAACGCTCGACGCAGAACTCAGCGAGGTGACATTCCGGCGGCGCGATAAGCCTCGTCGACCATGGTCATGTTCGCAACTGCGTCGTCAGCGTCGATCGGCAGTGGCGTTCCCTCGGTCAGATGCTCGGCGAAGGTCTCCAACTGATAGGTGTACGACGACCGTGTGCCGAGGTTCTCGATCGTGGTGTCCGAACCGATCGTGACGGTGATTCGATCGTCCTGATGCGGTTTGATGAAGTTGTGCGCACATGCTCGGCCCTTCGATCCGAACAGTGTCAGCGTGAACTGGTGGGCTGGATGGATCATCGAATTCAGGGACGCACCGGTCGCCCCGTTCGGGAATTCGAGGTCGACGTCGAAGGTTTCGTCGATTCCTGGGAACCGCTCGACAGCGCGTGCCTCGACGATCCTAGGAGATCCTCCTGCCCAACGTCCGAGGAGCCGGTGGGAGTGCAGTCCGTAGCAGCCCAGATCCATCAGTGCTCCACCGGCAAGTTCGAGCGACCAACGCGGATCGGTCGGCGCGGGAGTCGGCATTCGCATCACCACCTCGACATGCCGGAGCTCACCGAGGGTGCCCTCGCTCAGCAACTGCTGCAGCCGTCGCGTGACCGGGTGAAAGAGGTAGTGAAACCCCTCCATCACGGTGACGCCCTGTGCTGAAGCGACTTCCGCGACGTGCGCGGCCTCGGTACGGTTGCGAGCGAAGGGCTTCTCGGTCAGCACGGGCTTTCCTGCTCTGACTGCCGCAAGATTCCAGGGTGCGTGCAGAGAGTTGGCCAACGGGTTGTAGACGACGTCCACATCCGGGTCGTCGATGAGGTCCTGATACGACGGAAGGGCGCGTTCCACTCCATGTTTCGAGGCAAACGCTTCGGCTCGACCGCGGTCCCGTGCGGCACAGGCAACGAGGCGGTGGCCGAGCATGCGGGCCGGCTCGACGATTGCGTTCTCGGCGATTCGCGACGCACCGAGAACGCCGATTCGTAGCCCGCTCATACCGTGGACGGTACGCGGGCTTTCACCACTTCACGAAGGTAGGCGACACTGGCGATGACGTCGATCACGGGTCCGGCGTCGGTCGGTTCGGCCGTGAGAATCGTGTCCTGTTCCAACACGAACCAACCGTCGAATCCGGCGTCGAGCAATCCCAGAACAACACGTTCGATGTCGACATCACCTGTGCCCAGCGGGGTGTACATGCCGCTGGCGACGGCCTCGGTGTACGTCAGTTCGCCCGATTGCACCCGCGCCGCGAGCGCGGCATCGACATCCTTGAGGTGCGCGTGGGTGATCCGAGAGGCGTGCGAGGTGACGAGGTCCAGCGGATCGGTTCCGCCGATGAGGAGATGACCTGTGTCGAGGCACAGTCCGATGGCGGAACCGTCGAGTACCCGGTACACCTCGTCCCGCTGCTCGACCATGGTGCCGACGTGGGGATGCAGCACCGCTCGGATGCCACGATCGGCAGCCGCCAGTTCGAGGCGATCCAAGTTGCGCAGCAATGTGTTCCACTGATTCTCATCGAGCTCGGGGCGAGAATCGTAGCCGTCGGTCCCGGTGACGGCGGCAAGCACGATGACCTCGGCTCGCGAGGCGACGAAAGCGTCGAGGAGCGGTGCGATGCCGGGGACCGGATCGTGATCGGCGTCGTGTAGAAGCACGGGGGCGAAGCCGCCGACGGATGTGAGCCCGACCTCGTCGAGGGTGGCGGCGAGCTCGGTCGGATCGGCGGGCAGAAATCCCTCCGGTCCGACCTCCGTCGCGGTCAGCCCGGCGTCGCGCATTTCGGTGAGCACGCGGGCGGGCGCGATCTGGTGACCCCACCCGGGTACCTCGCAGACGCCCCAGGAGATCGGTGCTCCGGCGATACGGATGTCGGTCTGGTTCTTCGTAGTGGTCACAGTCGTACCTCATCGATTCGCACCGGGCGGTGCTGTTGTAGGGACAGTGTCGCGGCCTCTGCGATGAAGGCGACTTCGAGTGCATCTCGCGGCGTGCAGGGAGATGCGAGACGGCCCTCGACGACGTCGACGAACGCACCCAATTCGAGCTGGTAGGCGGAAGCAAAGCGATCCATGAAGAAGCTGTGTGGAGTCCCGGTGGGGAAGGTGGCGCCCGTTTCCAGATTGCGGACGGGAACTTGCTCGTCCCATCCGGCCACGACGGCATCCTCACTGCCGTGCACTTCGAGTCGGCAGTCGTAGCCGCGCGCGTTGTAGCGGGTGTTGGACACCACGCCGATGGTGCCGTTGTCGAAAGTGAGTGTGGTGGTTGCGGTGTCGACGTCGCCTGCGGCGGCGAAAGCCGGATCGCCCTGGTTGGAACCCGCCGCGTAGACCTCGACGACCTCGCGGCCGACGATCCAGCGAACGGTGTCGAAGTCGTGCACGCTGCAGTCGCGGAAGATGCCACCGGAGACGGCGACGTAGTCCATCGGAGGGGGCGCGGGATCGAGAGTCGTCGAACGGACGGTGTGCAGCCACCCGAGCTCGCCGGAGGTCACCGCGTTCTTGGCGGCAGCGAAGGCCGGGGCGAAGCGGCGGTTGTAACCAATCTGAACCGGCACGCCGGAGGATTCGATGCCGGTGACGACGGCGACGCTCTCACCTGGCGTCGCGGCGAGTGGCTTCTCGCAGAACACCGGAATTCCGGCATCGACGCAGGCCAGGACCAGCGAGGCGTGTGCGGGTGTCGCTGCGGCGACGACAACCCCGTCGACGCCCGACGCGATCAGTTCAGCCGCGCTGTCGACGGCTTTCGCGCCGAACTCGGCGGCAACGGCCGCGGTGACCGCCGGACGTTCGTCGGTGACGACCAGTCCGTCGACACCGGGCAGGGTGCTCAGTGTGGCTGTGTGGAACGCGCCGATTCGGCCGAGGCCGACTACGCCGAGGATAACGCCCATTGCGAGTGTCCTAACGAATGATGAAGCTGAGGTGACAGTCACGAGTCTGTACTCGCGCTGCCGTACTATCAAGGTCGAAAAGCCGTCAAAAATACCTCAGGAGTCCGGGCGTGACGCATCGCTACAAGGTTCGCGAGATCGCCCAGCAGGCGGGCCTGAGCGAAGCGACGGTAGATCGAGTGCTGCACGATCGGCCAGGGGTCCGGGAGAACACGAGAGCTGAAGTCCAACAGGCGATCACAGACCTCGATAAGCAGCGGACACAGCTCAAGCTGAACGGCCGCAAGTTCTTGTTCGACGTCGTGATGCAAACACCGGCGCGGTTCTCGACGGAATTCAGGTCGGCATTGGAAGCCGAGCTGCCGATGCTGTCGCCGGCCGTGGTCAGGTGTCGATTTCACCTCCGGGAGACCGAATCGGTGCCGAGGATGGTCGAGGACCTGACGAGGATTGCCGCCAAAGGGTCGCACGGGGTGATCGTCAAGGCACCCGACGATCCGGACGTGGTTGCCACGATCGATCATCTCGTCGAGGTCGGCATCCCGGTCGTCACGTACGTGACCGATGTGCCGGACAGCAAGAGATCCAGCTACGTCGGAATCGACAACAGAGCGGCTGGAGCAACTGCGGCCTACCTGGTGGACAGCTGGCTCGCTGACGGCGACGCCGCCGTTCTCATCGTCTCGACCAGCAACATCTTTCGCAACGAAGGCGAGCGCGAGATGGGCTTTCGCAGCACGCTGCGCGCGCTGGGCAGTGAACGGGGCACGGCGGGTAGGCGCGTCGTGGAGATCACCGACAGCGAGGGTCTCGACGAAACAGTGGAACTACTCGTCGAGCACGCCCTCGCCGAGCACGATCGTCTGGAAGCGGTGTACTCGATCGGCGGCGGAAACACCGGCGCCGTGCGAGCTTTCGAGCGCTTGGGTCGACGCTGCCGGGTCTTCGTCGGCCACGATCTCGACAGTGACAACCGTCGGTTGTTGCGGTCCGGGTCGGTCTCGGCCATCCTCCATCACGATCTGCGAGCCGACGCCAGGCTGGCATGCAGAATCCTGATGCAGGAGGGTGGGGGAGTCGGCGGTGTGGAGGGCGAGCGATCTCCGATCCAGATCCTGACACGATTCAATGCACCCCACAGTTCGCACTGACTGCTTTCATTCTTTGGCTGAAGTTCTGAAAGGACCCCTATGACGCCCACGATCACACTCAACGATGGGCACGTCCTGCCGCTCCTCGGCCTCGGGACCGTGCAATCCGAAGGTGAGGACATGGCGTCGACGGTCACGTCGGCACTCGACGCCGGATACCGCCTGATCGACACCGCCCTGAGTTACGGCAGTGAAAGCGGAGTGGGTCGGGCTGTGGCCAGCTCGCTGGTCGCGCGTGAGGACATCTCGATTTCGACCAAGATTCCGGGTCGCTTCCATGGCTACGACGAAGCGAAAGGGTCGGCACGGACGTCGCTGAACGACCTGGCGGTCGACTACATCGACCTACTGCTCATTCACTGGCCGCTGCCCAAGGTCGGCAAGTACGTCGACACGTGGCGCGCGATGATCGATCTGCAACAGGAAGGAAAGGTCAGGTCGATCGGCGTCTCCAACTTCACGGTTGAGCATCTGGACCGGCTCGCGTCGGAGACCTCGGTGGTGCCCGCCGTCAACCAGATCGAAATGCACCCGTACTTTCCGCAGGCCGAGTTGCGCGCCTACCACGCCGAACACGGCATCGTCACCGAAAGCTGGAGCCCACTCGGCCGCGGCTCCGAACTACTTGCGGCCGCCCCGATCGCCGACGCCGCGGCGGCGCACGGCGTCACGCCGGGACAGGTCGTGCTGCGCTGGCACGTCCAACTCGGTGCGATACCGCTCCCCAAATCGTCGAATCCCGACCGTCAGCGCCAGAACCTCGACGTCTTCGGATTCGAACTGACCGACGACGAGGTCACTGCTATCTCCGGGCTCGAGCGTGGCCGAATCTGGGATCAAGACCCGGACACGTACGAGGAATTCTGAGATTCTTTCGCAGTGCTTGGAGCGGGCGACGGAAGCGGTCGATGTCGGTCGAACGCCAGTCTGGTCCAGTCGACGATCTGTGCCGCGACTCCAGGACGGGTGGCGACGTCCGTATGACCACCGGGATGGTGCGCGAAGGTCACCTCGTTCCCCGCTCGTCTGTAGCTCTCCGCGAGACCGACCACGACAGGGAGGGGTGCGACGGCGTCGAACTGTGCGGCATCGATTCGCACGGGGATGTGGGTATCGATGGACAGGTGAGCGACGTCGTTCGCATCGGTGATCGCGGCAAGACGCCCCAGGGCCTCCTCGCCGCGGGGGCCGAGCAACTCGCTGGGGGCGAGCGCTCCGATCGACTGCGCCGATGCCAGCTCGCCGTAACACAACGTGTCGATCTCGGCCATTGCCTCGGATGCTCGAGCGCTCAGTCCACCCTCGGTGGTCAGCGTGTGGAAATCCTCGTCGACGGCCGAGGCACCGTTGATCATCAGTGCGGCCAGGCCCACCAGGTCACCAATGCCGGGTCCCGCCCAAGGGATACCGCTCGCCCGGGTGACGATCGTCCCCATCTGGGTCGGTGGGGTGAGCGCGGCGACACCACGCAGGGACAATCCGCCCCATTGTTCGACCGGGAGCGCGGCGGCCCACAGGGATGCGACCGCGCCCTCGGAGTGGCCCGCGAGGATGACATCGGTGCCGATATCGGGATAGTAGGTCTGCGCGGCGCGCGCTATGTCGACCACGGAGCGCGCGAGCGATGACCCGATGAGGTACGGGTGCGTTCCCGGTCCGCCGATGCCTTCGTAGTCGGGCCTGGCGACGGCGAATCCGGAGTCGAGCAGGCCCGTGACGATGGCGTCACCGCTGGTCATTCGGGCCAGCTCGGGGTCACCGTACGACGCGGTGGACGGGGCGCACCGATCGGCGGCACCGGTGGTCATGTGACTCCACACGACGAGCGGCCATCCCCCGGGAGGTGGTGGCGTCGACGGCAGTAGCAGCGATCCCGTCATCGGGGTGGGGTGGCCTGCCACCGAGGTCGACTCGTAGGTGACTACGAGTGTCTTCGCTGCGCCGGGGAGAGCGACCGGACCCTCATGTACTTCCTGCGCTCGGACGATGCGAGGCACCCCTGTCGAGTCGAAGTCATCCGCCGAGGCGGCGACGGGTGCCGCGATCGCCACCGCCATACACATCACGATTGAGAGTGCGCGCCCCGTGTGCCTCACCGTATCCCCGCAGGGATGAGTCCGATGGAGTCGCTCGGCTCGCGGTCGATCCGGTCGATCATGTCGCGGAAGAACAGTGCGACGGGAGTCAGTTGGCTGCGATCGACCTTGTCGATGGTGTCGGCGTCGTCGTACATGTAGAGCGGGCCGGCGATGAAGCTGATGGTGGGAATGCCTGCGGCGAGAACGAACGAGGCGTCAGTGGGAACACCCAGGCGGAAATAGTCGAAGGGAGCGCCGTTGAGCATCGTCGTCGCCCGCACGTCATTGCGTGCAAGCGCGTCGGCCATGTCGAGTTTCAGGCCCAGGTTGACGGTTTCGAAGACTCCCTTCGGCTCGGGGACGTCGAGGGTGACGAGGGTGCCGTCGTCGTTCTTACGGGCATGTTTGCCCACGTGTTCGATCGTTGCGTTCGCGACGATGCGCCAGGGGGTACTCGGCGACGTGATGTACTTGTCCACGAACGCCATATGCGCTTGATAGCCGGTGAAGTGGGTGTCGAACGTGACGAACATCAGCGACTTCTCGCGTGGCTCGTAGCCGGGTTGTGTGGCAAGGGCACCGTAGTGTTCGGCCAAGGCGATCACCTCAGCTGTTCCGGTGGCATCCTCTACGGCACCGGGTCCTACCGAATCGTGGTGGGACTGAACCATGACGGTGTCGTTCGTGCGGCCCGGGAGCATGCCGACCACCGTTCGTGCCGTCACCTCACGGCGATCGACGGTGAGATCGATCCGCGCTCGATTGCCGTTGCCGGGCAGCGAGGTACGCAATGCTGCACCGTCTTTCGCCGTCACCCACATTCCGGGCAGGGTGACCGCCAGTCTGCGGTAGTACTCGTTGTGGTAGCGGTTGGAATCGAAGTAATCCGCAAGTACGCCGATGAAACCGACAGCGCCTCCCGCCATGGCGGTGCGTACCGTCGATTCGAGCGAGGTGAGGTAGGGGTTGGCGGACAGCAGGGTGTCGGGGTCGAAGCGCATCCCGTCCGGGTCGTTGATGTGTTCGGCGAGCGGTAGTAGACCGATCAGGGGAAGATAGAAGGACAGGTCGAAAAGAACGATCTTGCCGCTCATGTCGACGCCGGATCCGTCTCCGCGGCCGATGTCGACGACCTCGGCCTCGAGCCCGTCCGGCCCGGTGGTGCGGTAGCTCGCGCGAGCGTCGGCACCGATGAACGAGTGCGAGACGGGATTGGCGTCGATGCGGGACGCGCCCACGTGCAAGGCATGATCGGAGGCAATCCAATCGTATGAAGAGTTTTCCTCGACGTGTACCTGCAGGCCGGCAGCGGTGAAACGTTCCTGAACATAGTCAGCGGCGCGGGCTCCACCCGGTGAACCGGTTGCGCGCGGGGGCCATTTCGGTAAGGTCGGTGACGGTGCTCATGATCGAATCGGTGCTCAGTGGCCAGGTTGGGTCCCCGGCCGCGGTGACGGGTGCAAGCAGGGACGTGACCGCAACCGTGAGCGCTATGGCTGTGGCGGGCATTATCGAACGACGAAGCTGCACAGCTTCTCCTCGATTCGGTGTGACAGTGAGTTAAGTACGCGAACGTACGCTACTAGGAGATGGTCCGATCCGCCAGCAATTGCACAACTCCGAGCACATTCCCTCCATCACCGACGGAATCTTTTTCACCGTTCCACCGAAGCTGCCCCGTGGACCGCACGGACTCGACCGCGAGGCGGTACTCGATATCAATCGCGAGCGTTTGATGATCGCGTTCACCGAGCTCGTGGCCGCGCACGGGTACGCAGCTACCGGCGTGAAGGAAGTGGTCGCCCGATCGAAGGTCTCTCGCTCGTCGTTCTACGAATGCTTCGAGGACAAGGAGCAGTGCGCGGACGCGGCCTACGAGCGGTTCATCACCGTGCTCACCCAGAAAATGATTGCCCATCTGGCATACGGCGATATCGAAGCCGACGTCACTCGAATCCTCATCGGCTATTTGACGACGCTGCAGAGTGACCTGGTGGTTGCGCGGGCCTTCCAGGTCGAGATGGATGCCGCCGGAAAAATCGCTCGTGATCGTCGCCGCGCCGCTCTCCATGGGCTCGCTGCAGTTCTGCATGCGGAACATCGACGCCAGTGCGACACCGACGCCACGTTGGATCCAGACCTGCCTGCGGAAGTCTTCGTCGCATCCGTTTACGCTGCGCGCCAGCTGGCCTCGGACCTTCTCGACACCGAAGTCGCGCCGGATCTGGTCGCCGTCGTTCCACGCATATCGGGATGGCTCAGCGCGGGCCTTCGCCGCACCACCTGATTGTGCGCCGGGAACTCACAGTGAGCGCATCACCAACGCCGCGGCACTGATGTCGTCGATCACCAGGTCGGTGATCAAGCCGCCTTTCAGCGCCGCGTTCAGCGCATCGATCTTGGACTCGCCGGCGATGATGCAGAGACGGCGGGGGACTGCTTTGAGTCGGTCGAGACTGGGGCCGCTCGATCGGGCGTTGAGGGCAATGCGGTCGTAGCTGCCATCGGACCGCAGGAATACCGTCGCGATGTCGCCGACGACGCCGTCGCGCTCGAGTTCGGCGCGATCGCCGCGTTCGAGGTAGCCGGCGCTGTAGACGTGACTGGGTACCGCGCCGCCGACGACACCGATGGAGAACACCGCCAGATCCATGCGGTCCTGTAGCTCGAGGACGCGTTTGATGCTTCTTTCGCGCCACAGGTGTGCGCGTGTCTCGGGGTAGTCGAAGAACGCCGGTACGGGAAATCCCTGCGCCGCAGCGCCGTACGCGTCTGCAAAAGTCCTGATGATGTCGGTTGCGTAGGACACCCCTGTGGTGCGGGTGTTGGCCGCACCGTTGAGTTGAACGACGTGGGAGTTGTGGGTGCGTTTGGGAGCGAGCTTGCGGCTGACCGCGCTGACGGTGGTTCCCCAGGCGACTCCCATGACCATGTCCGACTCGACGTACGACGTCAGCAATCGACCGGCGAACGTGGCAACGCGGTCGAGACGCTGCAAGTCGTCGACGGTTTCCGAGACAGGCACGACGTGTGCACGAATGTCGTACCGATCGGCGAATGCTTGCTCGATGCGTGGTGCCTGCCCGAGAGGTGTGGAGACCTTGATTTCCACGAGTCCCGACGCTCGTGCGAACGTGATGAGCCGCGACACCGTCGAACGAGATACGCCCAGCTCGCGGCCGATTGCCGCCATCGTCATGTCCTGGAAGTAGTACAGCCGAGCGGCCTGCGTGGCATGGCCGATCCGCAGATCGGTTTCCGGTAGAGGGCCTGGCTCGGACACAAGGATCAGTGTAGGTCCGCCTTGCACATATGTGCACCAGCTTTGAAAGATAGTGCAAGCGATCTACCGTGGCATTTGCACCCAATGTGGCGTGCATCACCAATTCTTGGAGGCTCGAAGATGACGGGTAAGGACGCGGAGTGGGGACTGCCGGCGCAGATGGCCGCCGAGTTCGCCGGCACGATGATTCTGATTCTTTTCGGCGCGGGTGTCGTCGCACAGGTTGTCTCGGGCGGCGCCGACGGCAGCCTCGGCGGACACGATTCCATCGCGTGGGGATGGGGCCTGGGAGTGATGTTCGGCATCTACGTCGCGGGTCGAATCACGGGCGCACACCTGAACCCCGCCGTGACGTTCGCCTTCGCGCTCTTCCGCGGTTTCGAGTGGTGGCGGGTGGCACCTTATGTTCTGGCGCAGACAGCGGGTGCGTTCGTCGCAGCCCTACTCGTCCGCTGGAACTACAACGACATGATCAATGCGATCGACCCCGGTCACACCACCGCCACGCAGACGATCTTCTCGACGCTTCCCGGTAACGGCACGCTGCCGGTCAGCGTGAGCTCGGCGCTGATCGACCAGATCATCGGCACAGCAATACTGCTGTTCCTGATTGTGGCGGTGACGGATTCGCTCGGCACCGCACCGAGGGCGAACCTGGCGCCCTTCATCGTCGGACTCATCGTCGTCGCCATCGGATTCGCCTGGGCCACCAATGCTGGCTACGCGATCAATCCCGCCCGAGATTTCGGACCCCGCCTCGCGTCGTATTTCACCGGATACGGTGGGGCGTGGCGTGATCAATACGGAAGCCTGTACTTCTGGGTCCCGATCCTCGGGCCACTCGTGGGCGGGCCGATAGGAGTGTTCCTGTACGACCTGCTCATCGGAAAGAACCTGCGCAAAGAACTAGGTGCGACGCCCGAGGCGCCGTCTCGACTCCCGGAACCCGCAGTCGCTCAGACATCAGGAGAGAAGCTATGACCGACACGACAGGGCAGTACATCGCCGCGATCGATCAGGGGACGACGTCCTCACGTTGCATGATCTTCGATCACGCGGGCACCGTCATCGCCTCCGATCAGAAAGAGCATCGACAGATCTTTCCGCAGGCAGGGTGGGTCGAGCACGACGCTGCGGAGATCTGGGACAACGTACGGGCCGTTGCGGCAGGTGCCATGGCTGCAGCCGACCTGACGGGCAAGGACATTGCCGCCGTGGGTATCACCAACCAGCGCGAGACGGCGCTGGTGTGGGACCGCAAGAGCGGTAAGCCGATCTACAACGCCATCGTCTGGCAGGACACCCGTACCGACCGAATCGCGACGGCCCTCGGGGGCGGTGACGCCAACAAGTACACCGCCACGACCGGACTCCCCTTGGCCACCTACTTTTCCGGACCGAAGGTGAAGTGGATCCTCGACAACGTCGACGGTGCCCGCGACAAGGCAGAAGCGGGCGAGCTCTGTTTCGGCAACATGGACACCTGGGTCCTGTGGAACATGACGGGCGGCACGGACGGGGGACTGCACTACACCGATCCGACCAACGCCTCTCGCACCCTCCTGATGGACCTCGACACCCTGCAGTGGGACGAGGGCATCTGCGCCGACATGGGTATCCCGCTCTCCATGCTGCCCGAGATCAAGTCCAGTTCCGAGGTGTACGGCACCGGCCGCGAACGTGGACCCTTCCGTGATGTACCCATCGCAGGCATCCTGGGCGATCAGCAGGCAGCAACATTCGGCCAGGCGTGCCTCTCCCCGGGTGAGGCCAAGAATACGTACGGCACAGGCAATTTCGTGCTCCTCAACACCGGTACCGAAAAAGTGATGAGCAAGAACGGACTGCTGACGACGGTCTGCTACAAAATCGGTGACCAACCGACGGTGTACGCACTCGAAGGGTCCATCGCCGTCACCGGCTCATTGGTGCAATGGCTTCGCGACAACCTGGGCATGATCTCCGACGCTGCAGACATCGAGACCGATGCCCGCTCGGTGGAGGACAACGGCGGTGCCTACTTCGTGCCCGCGTTCTCGGGCCTGTTCGCACCGCACTGGCGGGCCGACGCGCGCGGGGCCATCGTGGGTTTGACTCGCTTCGTCAACAAAGGCCATCTCGCACGGGCGGTTCTCGAGGCCACCGCGTATCAGACGCGTGAGGTCATCGAAGCCATGAATGCCGACTCCGGTGTCGATCTCGAAGTACTCAAGGTCGACGGCGGCATGGTCGTCAACGAGCTGTTGATGCAGTTTCAGGCGGACATTCTGGGTGTCGACGTGGTGCGGCCCGTGGTTGCCGAAACCACGGCTCTCGGAGCGGCATACGCTGCCGGACTGGCCGTCGGCTACTGGGCGAGCGAGGAGGACATTCGCGAGAACTGGGCCGAGGACAAGACCTGGACACCGTCGATGGACGAGGACCAACGGGCAAAGCTCTACGCCGGATGGAAGAAAGCAGTAACGCGAACTTTGGATTGGGTTGATGAAGAATGAGTTTCACCACGACGGTGCTGTCGCCGGCGGCACGTACCGAGTCCATCGCCCGAATGGAATCCGAGGAGCTCGACATTCTGGTCATCGGCGGCGGGGTCGTCGGCGCGGGCACAGCGCTGGATGCTGTGACACGTGGGCTGAAGGTCGGTTTACTCGAGGCTCGTGACTACGCAGCCGGCACCTCCAGCCGCTCGAGCAAGCTCTTCCACGGCGGTCTGCGGTACCTCGAACAGTTCAATTTCTCACTGGTGTTCGAGGCACTGAAGGAGCGTTCGCTGGTGCTGAACACGTTGTGTCCGCACCTGGCTCGTCCGGTTCCCTTCATCTACCCGCTCGAAAAAATCATCGACCGCGGGTACGTCGGGCTCGGTATCGGTGTGTACGACGTCATGGGTGCCGGACGTGGCGTACCGGGTCACCACAAGCACCTCGGCAAGAAGAAGACCCTCGAATCGTTTCCGTCCGGCAAGCGCTCGGCCATCCGCGGTGCGGTGAAGTTCTACGAAGGACAGGTCGACGACGCACGTCACACCATGATGCTCGCCCGCACTGCAGCGGCATATGGAGCGTTGTGCGCCAACAGCACTCATGTCACCGGTTTCCTGCGGGAGGACGACAAGGTGGTCGGCGTCCTCGCGTGCGATCTCGAAACCGGTCGCTCCTTCGAAGTGCGGGCGAAGCAGGTGATCAATGCGGCTGGCGTGTGGACCGACGAGGTTCAGCAGATGGTCGGTGGCCGAGGACAGTTTCAGGTCCGCGCATCGAAGGGCGTCCACCTGGTGGTGCCGCGCAATCGAATCAACAGTGCCACCGGCATCATCACCCGGACCGAGAAGTCCCTGCTGTTCGTCATTCCGTGGGGTAGTCACTGGATCATCGGCACCACCGATACCGATTGGAAGCTCGACCTGGCGCACCCTGCTGCGAGCCGCAGCGACATCGACTACATCCTCGGGCACGTCAACAAATTGTTGGCCGACCCACTCGATCACGAGGACGTCGTCGGTGTGTACGCGGGCCTTCGACCATTGCTGTTCGGTGAATCCGATTCCACCAGTAAGCTCTCCCGCGAACATGCGGTGTCGAGTCCCGTACGTGGCCTGACTGTCATCGCCGGTGGCAAGTACACCACCTACCGCGTGATGGCCAAGGACGCAGTCGACGCAGCGGTGCACGGGCTCGAGCGGAACGTGCCCAAGTGCGTCACCGAGAACATCCCACTCGTCGGAGCCGAGGGCTACCTCGGTGCCTACAACTCGCGCAATCTGACGGCCGAGCGCGCCGGCATGCGGGTCTCACGCATCGAGCACCTGCTCGGTCGGTACGGCACGCTGATCAACGAACTGCTGGAGTTGATCGAGGCAGATCCGGAGCTGGGCAAGCCTCTGGACAGTGCGCCCGAGTACTTGCGCGCCGAGGTGGTCTATGCGGCGAGTCACGAAGGGGCGCAGCATCTCGACGACATTCTGACTCGTCGTACCCGCATTTCCATCGAGGTGCCGGACCGCGGCGACGCGGCAGCTGCTGAGGTCGCGCGCCTCGTGGCACCGGTCCTGGGCTGGGACGAGCGGCACGTGTCCGAGGAGATCGAGCACTATCGGCTACGGGTGCTGGCAGAACGGGATTCACAGCAGCAACTCGATGACGACACCGCCGATGCAGCCCGGCTCGGCGCCCCGGACGTCCGGTTGGGCGTGGGCTGACCGTCCCCTGGACGCATCCTGACCGTCCCCTGGACGCATGAATGGGCCATTGCAACTGTCTAACCGTTGCAATGGCCCATTCATGCCGAAGGGGGAGGAGTCTAGCGAGCGAACAACAACGCGCGCTTGACTTCCTGGATAGCCTTGGTCACCTGGATGCCGCGGGGGCATGCGTCGGTGCAGTTGAAGGTGGTCCGGCAACGCCAGACTCCTTCGACGTCGTTGAGGATGTCCAGTCGCTCGGAAGCACCTTCATCGCGGCTGTCGAAGATGAAACGGTGTGCGTTGACGATTGCTGCGGGCCCGAAGTAGCTTCCGTCGCTCCAGTAGACGGGGCACGAGGTGGTACAGCACGCACACAGAATGCACTTGGTCGTGTCGTCGAACCGTGCCCGGTCGGCCTGGCTCTGGATTCGCTCACGCGTCGGCTCGTTGCCGCTGGTGATGAGGAAGGGCTTGACGGCGCGGAATGCCTCGAAGAAGGGCTCCATGTCGACGATGAGATCCTTCTCGACCGGCAACCCGCGGATTGGCTCGATCGTGATGGTCAGCGTCTTCGACGAGTCCTTCGGCAGCATGTCGCGCATGAGCACCTTGCAGGCAAGACGGTTGACGCCGTTGATCCGCATCGCGTCGCTACCGCACACACCGTGAGCGCAGGACCGCCGGAACGTCAGCGTGCCGTCGAGGTAACCCTTGACGTAGTGGAGCAGGTTCAGGAGTCGGTCGGTCGGCAGCGTCGGTACCTGGAAGCTGTCCCAGCGCTGACCGTCACCGCTCTCCGGGTTGAAGCGAGCGATCTTGAGCGTCACCATGACCGCGCCGTTCGGCACGGGCGGCTCCGATGACTGATCTGGCTTGTCGAGGGTGGGTGCGCTCATATCAGTACTTCCGCTCCATCGGCTCGTAACGGGTCTGGATCACAGGCTTGTAGTCCAGACGGATGTCGGTGAGCAGGCCAAGCCCTTCTTTGTAGGCCATGGTGTGCTTCATGTACTCCGCGTCGTTGCGATCCGGATAGTCCTCACGAGCGTGTCCGCCGCGCGATTCCTTGCGATTGAGGGCACCGACGACGGTCACCTCTGCCATCTCGAGGAGGAAGCCGAGCTCGATGGCTTCGAGCAGGTCGCTGTTGTAGCGCTTGCCCTTGTCCTGCACCGTGATGTGGCTGTACCGCTCCTTGAGGGTGCGGACGTCTTTCAGCGCGGTCTCGAGACGTTCCTGGGTGCGGAACACCGAGGCGTTGTTGTCCATCGACTGCTGCATTTCGGACCGGATATCGGCGACGCGCTCATGACCGTGGTCGGAGAGAATCAGCTCGAGCCAGTCCTGGACCATCTTGGCCGGCTCTTCGGGAAGCGGAGTGAAGTCCACCGAGTTGGCGTACTTCGCTGCGGCAATACCCGCGCGGCGGCCGAAGACGTTGATATCGAGCAGGGAGTTGGTTCCCAGACGGTTCGCTCCGTGCACCGAAACACACGCGCATTCGCCGGCGGCGTAGAGGCCGGGGACGATGTCGTCGTTGTTGCGCAGGACCTCGCCGTTGATCTTGGTGGGAATACCGCCCATGACGTAGTGACACGTCGGGTACACGGGCACTGGTTCCTTGACCGGGTCGACACCGAGATAGGTGCGCGAGAACTCCATGATGTCGGGGAGCTTCTCGTCGAGGACCTCCTCGGGGATGTGCGTGACGTCGATGTACACGTAATCCTTGTTCGGCCCGCCACCGCGTCCTTCGAGGACCTCGAGGACCATCGACCGCGCGACGATGTCGCGGGGCGCGAGGTCCTTGATGGTCGGTGCGTACCGCTCCATGAAGCGCTCGCCGTCCTCGTTGCGAAGGATGCCACCTTCGCCTCGGACGGCCTCGGAGATGAGAATTCCCAGTCCGGCGAGGCCTGTCGGGTGGAACTGGTGGAATTCCATGTCCTCGAGGGGCAATCCCTTGCGGAAGACGATGCTCATGCCGTCACCGGTGAGGGTGTGGGCATTGGACGTCGTCTTGTAGATGCGTCCCGAGCCGCCGGTCGCGAAGACGATCGACTTGGCGTGGAAGATATGCAGTTCACCGGTCGCAAGCTCGTAGGCGATGATGCCGGTGGCGACGGGGCCGTTCTCGGTTTCGGTGAGGCAGAGATCGAGCGCGTAGAACTCGTTGTAGAACTCGACGTTGTGCTTGACGCAGTTTTGGTAGAGCGTCTGCAGGATCATGTGACCCGTGCGGTCGGCGGCGTAGCACGCCCGTCGGACGGGCGCCTTGCCGTGATCGCGTGTGTGGCCACCGAAACGGCGCTGGTCGATCTTTCCCTCTGGCGTCCGGTTGAACGGAAGCCCCATCTTCTCGAGGTCGAGAACAGCGTCGATAGCTTCCTTGGCCATGACCTCGACCGCGTCCTGATCGGCGAGGTAGTCGCCGCCCTTGACGGTGTCGAAGGTGTGCCACTCCCAGTTGTCTTCCTCGACATTGGCCAGCGCCGCGCACATGCCGCCCTGCGCTGCGCCGGTGTGTGAGCGAGTGGGGTAAAGCTTGGTCAGTGCTGCCGTGCGGGCCTCGGGCCCTGCCTCGATGGCCGCTCGCATACCTGCGCCGCCGGCGCCGACGATGAGCACGTCATAACGATGTTCCTGCATGGATGCTTCAGTTCCCTTAGCTCGCCGAAATGTTGGGATCGAAGGTGAAGATGACGTAGGTGCCCAGGCCCATGATGAGAATCATCGACAGGACGAGCAGCGTCGTCAGCCAGAACCGCGTCGAGTCCTTGCGTGAGTAGTCCGCGATGATCGTGCGCAGACCGTTGCCGCCGTGCAGCTGTGCCAGCCACAGCATCGTCAGGTCCCAGAACTGCCAGAACGGGCTCGACCAGCGGCCTGCGACGAATGCGAAGTTGATCCGGTGCACACCCTCGTCGAGCATCAACATGATGAACATGTGGCCGAGGACGAGAACGACGAGTGCCAGGCCGGAGAAACGCATGAACAGCCATGCGTACATCTCGAAGTTGCTCCGCGACTTGCGTCTCGGCGAGCGCGGATTGTCCAGGCTGGCTGGACGGTCGTGGTTCGTGCCGAGGGTCTTGGCCTCGGATCCGTGAGTGGTTGCCATCAGTGCCCGCCCGCTGTGAACATGTTGTAGAAGATTCGGCCCGCTCCGGGAATCATGACCACGATCCACACCGCGGCGATGACCCACAGCATCAGTTTCTGGTACTTCGGTCCCTGTGACCAGAAGTCGATCAACATGACGCGAATGCCGTTGAGTGCGTGGTAGAGCACTGCGGCGACGAGACCGATCTCCATGAGGCCGACGAGCGGCGTCTTGTAGGTGTCGATGATGGCGTCGTACGTCTCGGGATTGACCCGGACCATCGCGGTATCCAGAACGTGGACGAAAAGGAAGAAGAACACCAACACACCGGTGATTCGATGCAGAACCCAGGACCACATGCCCGGGTCCCCGCGGTACAGAGACCGCTTACGCTCCTTCGCCGGAGCGACTTCCGTCGTACTACTCATCGAGTGCAAAGCCTCCAACGTCAATGGTGGACGCGTCGAGCCCGGTAACGAGGAGAAGGACCTGGCTCGATTTGTCGAACTCCGGCTCAGTCGGTTATGAAGAGCCGCCAAGCTCGACTGTAAACCCATTGCAAACCCGGAACTAATTCGACTACTGGTTCGTACCGGGCGGTGTTTGCATCTTAGGTTTGCCTGCCCAATTCTTCGTGATCGGTCAAGTGGATCACGATGCGCGACGGTCGAGGCCGTGCTTTGATTGTTTCTATGCCCGAAATCGACTGGAACTCGTTGCGAGACAATGCTCATCGATCAATGAGGCAAGCCTATGCCCCGTATTCCAACTTTCCGGTGGGTGCAGCCGCGTTGGTGGACGACGGAAGAATTGTCGTCGGATGCAATGTGGAAAATGTCTCATACGGATTGGGCCTGTGTGCGGAGTGTGGGTTGGTCTCGAACCTCCATTCCACCGGGGGTGGTCGGTTGATCGCGTTCGCCTGTTGCGATAGCAGGGGGGCGAAGCTGATGCCGTGTGGACGGTGTCGACAGTTGCTGTTCGAGTTCGGCGGCGCAGATCTCCTCGTGGACACCGATGCCGGGCCAACGCCGCTCGGAGCGTTGTTGCCTTCGGCCTTCGGGCCGGACGACCTCGAGTCGGGCAGACTGGGCAACCATGTCTGACGCTGTTTCCATCATCACCGCCAAACGCGACGGCCACGAGCTGAACTCCGGGCAGATCGACTGGGTCATCGATGCGTTCACTCGAGGGCTCGTTGCCGACGAGCAGATGTCCGCGCTCGCCATGGCAGTTTTCTGGCGCGGGATGACACGAGGTGAACTGAGTCGGTGGACCGCCGCGATGATCGGATCGGGACGAAGAATGGACTTCTCGTCTTTGCCGCGGCCGACCGTGGACAAACACTCGACGGGTGGAGTGGGAGACAAGATCACGCTTCCACTCGCACCTCTCGTGGCGGCGTGCGGGGCCGCGGTGCCACAGCTGTCCGGGCGCGGTCTCGGACACACCGGCGGCACCCTCGACAAGCTCGAATCGATCCCCGGTTGGCGGGCCGACCTCAGCGGCGACGAGATGTACTCCATCCTGGCGGACCCCGCCGTCGGCGCCGTGATCTGCGCTGCCGGCGCAGACCTCGCCCCGGCGGACAAGAAGCTCTACGCGTTGCGCGATGTCACCGGCACCGTCGAGTCCATTCCGTTGATCGCCAGCTCCATCATGAGCAAGAAGATCGCCGAAGGGACGGGGGCGTTGGTGCTGGACGTGAAGGTGGGCGCCGGCGCATTCATGAAGAACCTCGACGACGCAAGAGAATTGGCGCGAGCGATGGTCGATCTCGGCAACGATGCGGGCGTGCGAACCGTCGCCCTCCTCACGGCCATGGACTGCCCGCTCGGACTCACCGCGGGCAATGCCCTCGAGGTCGAGGAATCGCTCGAGGTGCTCGCCGGCGGGGGACCGGCCGATATCGTCGAACTCACCATCACACTCGCGCGCACGATGCTCGCTGCGGCCGGGATCGAAGGCGTCGACCCCGCCGACAAACTCGCCGACGGCACGGCCATGGACCGATGGCGTGCCATGGTCGTAGCGCAGGGCGGCGACCCCGACGCTCCACTGCCGAGGGCACGCGAAACCCAGACGGTCACCGCAACTGCGGACGGGGTGGTCGGTGCCCTGGATGCGATGCAGGTCGGGGTAGCCGCGTGGCGGCTCGGGGCCGGGCGGGAGCGCCAGGGCGAGCCGGTACAGGCGGCCGCGGGTGTTCGGTTGCACGCGAAACCGGGTGACCGAGTGGTGACGGGTCAGACGCTGGCCACCCTGCATACCGATACGCCGGAGAAGTTCGACTACGCACGTGCGGCGATAGACGGCGCGTGGACAATCGGAGCCGCAACCCCAGATGTGTCACCGATCGTCATCGAACGGATCGGCGGTTGACGGCTGTAGACCCGCGCGGCTGCCCCGATCACGCTACCGTCAATTCATGAGCACCGCCGAGAGCCCATCGACAGCGAGCGGTTCGACGCCGCTCGATCTGCGATCCATCAAGACCGCCCCGAAAGCCCTTCTGCACGACCATCTCGACGGCGGACTGCGTCCGCAGTCCGTTCTCGAGCTCGCGGACGACTGCGGCTACGATGAGTTGCCCGCATCGGACGTGGCGTCCTTGGCGGAGTGGTTCCGTAACGCCGCCGACAGTGGTTCGCTGGAGCGCTACCTGGAGACGTTCGCACATACCGTTGCGGTGATGCAGACACCGGAGGGGCTAGCACGGGTCGCCCGTGAATGCGCCGAGGACCTCGCCGAGGACGGAGTGGTCTACGCAGAGGTTCGGTTCGCCCCCGAGCAACACCTCGACCGAGGCCTGAGCCTGGACGAGGTAGTCGAACACGTTCTCGAAGGATTTCGCGCCGGCGAATCCGCAGCGAGGGTCAACGGCAAGAAGATTCGCGTCGTCTGCTTGCTCACCGCCATGCGTCACGCCGCGCGTTCGCGTGAAATCGCGGAACTCGCCGTACGGTTCCGTGACCGCGGTGTCGGTGGCTTCGACATCGCCGGTGCAGAAGCAGGGTTCCCTCCCACTCGCCACCTGGACGCATTCGAGTACATGCGAGCATCCAACGCACACTTCACTATTCATGCCGGCGAAGCCTTCGGGCTACCGTCCATTCAGGAGGCGGTCGCGTTCTGCGGCACCGATCGTCTCGGCCACGGCGTGCGGATCATCGACGACATCACCGTCGCAGCGGACGGTACGCCGACGCTGGGTCTGCTCGCGGGGTACGTTCGTGACAAACGAATGCCGCTCGAGCTGTGCCCGAGCTCCAACGTGCAGACAGGGGCCGTCGACAGTATCGAGAAGCACCCGTTCGACCTCCTCGCGCGGGCGAGGTTCCGCGTCACCGTCAACACCGACAATCGGCTGATGAGTGACACATCGATGACCCGTGAGATGCACAAGCTGGCGGAGACGTTCGGCTATGCCTGGACCGACCTCGAGCGGTTCACCATCAACGCGATGAAGTCCGCCTTCATCCCGTTCGACGAACGGCTCGACCTCATCGACAACGTGGTCAAACCGGGCTACGCGGTGTTGGTCGGCTGAGCCGGATCGCTCCTTGCCGGGTCACTCCTTGCGCAGGCGGCTCTCGAACTCGCGCTCGAGAGCCCGCCACGCCTCGGCTTCGGCGTCGAACGGAGCGCTTGGAGCCATCCTGTTCGGATCGGGTTCGAGGGTGTAAGAGACATACCAACCGAGCGGCGTGGAACTGGCCAGAGCGGTCTCGACCGAGTCGTCGTCCGCGAAGTCCGCCGCATCGGTGAACAATTCGACTGCGAGGTCCAGTTGCTCAGGATCGACGGTGGTGGGTCCGTCGGCGAGATCGTCGGCCAGTCCGGGTAGCACGTACACGTTGTCCTCGGTGACCTCGATCCGAAGCGAGCCGTCCACGGCTGCGGTCTGCACATCGGCGTAGGTGCTGACTTTGGCGAGTTCGTGATCGTGATCGTCGGCAAGGTAACGAGCGAGTGCGCGTTCGGATCCGAACACCGTGATGCTTCCGGCCCGACCGAGGAAGATCGGATCGTCGTCGATGTAGCACCGAAGTGTGTAGTACGTGTTCTCAGAGGTGATGATTCTGATCGGATCGATGCCTACGGTGGCCCAGAACGTGTCCTCGGCGGCCGCGTCGGCGATCGGATCGGGGGTCTCGATGTCGTCCGCATCGTCGGTGTCATCTGCATCGTCGTCGGTCTCGACGTCCGGGTCCTCGTCGGAGACATCGTCGATGTCGACGATGTTCTCGGCCGCGGCGATCAGTTCGGCTTCGGCGATGTCGACGGCGGAGGGGTCGACATCGGGCGATGTGACGATCGAATCCAGCGCATCGATGACGGTGTCCCAGCTCTTGGCGATCGACGCGCCGACACGGTCCCAGAGATTCTGACCGTCCTTGCCGACATAGGCCTCGACGCCCATTCCGACCGAGCCGAGGTGAGGATTGTTGGCGAAGAAGGCGGTGACCTTGTCGAGTTCGCAGACATCACCGAGGGTCTGGACCATTTCGAATGTTGCGGCCAACTCGGCGAGGGTATCCGAGTCGGGGTCCTCGGCGACGAGCTCCGGCACGCCGACCAGGTCGAAGCGGTGAAGGTCGTCCGGCTCCAATTCGTTGGCTGCGAGGGCAGATACGACCGGCCACGACGGATGATCCACGAGATCGTTGTCGTCGTCGGTTCTGATGAACGCGGCGAGCTGGGCGACTGCTTCGAAGGCGTAAAGATCTTCCTCGTGACCGAGGAACGCCTCCCATTCGTCATCGCCTTCGCGCCATTCCGGAGCCCACAGGGTGACGAAGTCGCCGCGAGTGAGACCGAGTTCGATAGGGATGATGTCGCCAGCCATGGCCGGAAGCCTATCTCAGGTCTCCGAGAGTGAACTCTGCATCCGCATCAGGACGGACGCTCGTTGTTCGAGAGCCTCCTGCGCCGCCTCCGATGCGGTGGTGACGATGGTTGCGCCGAGCTCTGCAGCCGAGGTTCGAGACAGGTCGGACGCTAGCTCGAGCCCGATCAGAGCGCCGGCACCGTCGACCGTCACCACCACGAGTCCGTTGCTCGATCGCCGGGTGAGTCGGAGGTCCGTGAGCTTCTCTGATGCGTCGTGCATGGCGCCGAGCGCACGGTCGGCGCGGGTCACTAGGTCGTCGAGGGCGTTGTTCATTTCAGGACACTGTTCATAGGGAGTTCATCCAGCCTGTGCGTCCGGTCTCGTTGTCGAGCCGTTCGTTCTCGGCCTCGGCGACGGCTGCTGCAGTGGGCAGACCCAGTCTGTCGAGGACATCCGGATCCATCCCGTCTTGTTCGAGTCGGGTGCGTCGTTCGGCTCGGGCCGCCGAGGTTGCGCGCCCGCACAGATCCAGGATGGTACGCGCCAATTCCTCTCCGCTGTAACGCAGTTCACCGGGATCGATCTGGATCGAGACCGGCAATCCCGATTCGCCGGCGTGCACGCGAACGGAGTCGGTGCGTGAGGCCGCCCACGCTTGAATCTCGGTCATGCGGTGGGCCTGTAGAAGCCCTTGAAGGCCATTCCGCTGTTCGTGGTGCGGATCTCGCCCACCTGCACGGGGTCTCCGGCCTCGACGAGCTGGCCGTTCCCGATGACCATGGCCACGTGACCGTCCCACACCGCAAGGTCGCCCGGCATCAGATCCTCGGGGCCGACCGATGTGCCCACGTTCTGCTCCTGCGCCAAACGTGGAAGATCGACGCCCTGCTCGCCGTACGCCCACTGCGTCAGTCCGCTGCAGTCCAGGCCTCGGCCAGGCGCATTGCCGCCCCACACGTACGGGGTGCCCTGCTGGGTGAGTGCACTACGGACCGCGCCCGCGGCCTGTTCGTTGGGCGCGATCGCGACAGTGCCGTCGGGTAGGGCGACCTGTACGCCGCGGCCGGAGGGCGCGACCTCGGCCGACGAACGTTGCGGGGCGCCGGCGAACATCGACGCACCGTTCTGCAGTACTCCGTTGCCGCCACCGGACGCCGCGCTCTGACCGGTCGGGAGAGACGACGTGTCCGGAAGCACCGAGGATGCGGACGAGGACACCGTGCGAAGAAAGTTCTGCCCGAACTGGCTACCCGGGTCGCTCCCCGGCGCCGCCGTCGGTACTGCAGAAGCGGGGACTGTCGACGGTGCCGTGCCGGCGGGCTCCGGAATCGGAGGCGCAGCGCTGAGCGCGCCGATCTCGCCCGTGTGCCCGGCAAGCTCGGCACGCACGCGAGCCACGACTGCGAGCGCTCGTTGCAGATGTTCGATGGCAGCCGCGATGAGCATCGACTGACCGGGCGGAGTGAAGATCATCGGTGCGGCCGCGGTGGCGATGGAGATGAAGGACTGCGCGATCGCCTGCAGCTCCACCAGGCCCGCATACACCTTTTCGCAGGCACGGTCGACGACAGCGGCCATGTCGCTGCCGTGATCGGCCAAACCGATTGCGCTCGTGTGAGCTTGCTCGGCATGGCCGATCGCCTGCTCCGCAGCGCGTCCGCTCCACGTGGCAGCGAGTTCCGAGACGGCAGCGCCGCCGACACGCTGCAGTGATTCCAGAGCGATGGACGTGGTGCGAAGGACATCGGCGGGACCGCCAACGGGTACGACTCCCGAACCGAACGCGCCGAGCAGGTCGGTGATGGGTTTGGCCAGCAGATCGATCACGTGAGGCTCGCTGCGGTCTGCGCATCGGTGGCCTCGTACTCGTGCGCCGAGGACGCCACCGCGACCCCGATGCTGGCCACCACCTCCGATAGCCGGCCGATGGCCGCCGCATGCGCGACGTGCGCTCCGGTGAAGGCGGCCAGAAACTCGGTGCCGATGACACCGAACACGGGCGCCAGTACCGCCGGTCCGCACGCGGTCGTGGCTGCGGCCGCCGCGCCCATCTCCGCCGCCATCTCCGCCGCGGTCGACGAGTACGCCTGCAGTCCGGCCGATGCTGCCGCTACCTCTGCCATCGATGTCCTCCACGATCGATCAACAAGCACGAAAGGTCCTACACAAACATCTGACGCACGTGACGGCCGATCGGTTCCCGGCAATTATCCTTCTCGCATGGAAACTCACGTGGTCGAACACCCACTGGCCGCAGCCCTGTTGACGACGATGCGCGACGAGCGCAGCGACAACGCAACATTTCGGTCCGCACTGCGCCAACTCACCCACATGCTGGTCTACGAAGCCACTCGGGACGCCCCGGTCGACGTCTTCGACGTCACCACGCCGGTGGCCGTCACGCAGGGCACCCGGCTTGCCTGTCCGCCACTACTGGTGCCCGTGTTGCGAGCCGGCCTCGGCATGGTCGAGAAGGCGAGTGGGCTCATTCCCCAGTCACGCGTCGGATTCGTCGGCATGGCCCGCGACGAGGACACGCACCAGCCGGTTCCGTACATGGAGTCGTTGCCCGACGATCTGTCCGGCACGCCCGTCTACGTGTTGGATCCGATGCTCGCGACCGGTGGGTCGATGGTGCACACCATCGAGTTGTTGGTCGAACGCGGCGCAGCCGACGTCACCGCCATCTGCGTCGTCGCCGCACCCGAGGGTGTTGCAGCCCTCGAAGCCTCGGGGCTGCCGGTACGTCTGGTGACAGCGAGCATCGACGACGGACTCAACGACGATGCGTTCATCGTGCCCGGCCTCGGCGACGCCGGTGACCGACAGTTCGGTCCGCGCTGAGCATCTCACTCGTCCTCGGGGTCACGTGGCCGGCCACCGAGGGCGATCCCCGGCTGCGTGTGCTCGATGTCGATACTCGGCAGGTCGATCAAACCTCGCTCCGCGGGGCACGGCTGGGCTTCGAAGCGTTGGGGCCGCAGCGATGGTGCACCGGCCGCGTCGCGCTTCGGGAAGACCACGGCTCCGAATACGTCCCGTGTCCGGGTCAGCTGCCGGTCGAGGCAGGATCGCAGTGCGAGGCGTGCGAGTCCAAGGACCCTTTTCGGTTCGTGCACACCATCCACCGCGGGGGTTTCGTCTCCCGTGATCTCCATTCGCACGTCATGCAGCCGCACTGGCTGTACATTGCGACCTTCGCCAGCGGAGTGCACAAGGTCGGCACCGCAGCCGAGACCCGCAAGTGGGGCAGGCTCGCCGAACAGGGCGCGATCTGCGCGCAATACGTAGCGCGCGCCGTCGACGGCAAGGTCGTGCGCGTGTTGGAAGACAGGGTGACCGAGCACTTGCAGGTGCGCCAAGCCGTGCGCTCGTCCGCGAAGGCCGCTGCGCTCGCACTCCCCATCGACACAACCCGACTCGACGACGCCACCGCATCGCTGGCCGACCGCGTGCGAGAGATGATTGCGCCATCCGCCGACGAAACCACCTACCGGACCGTCGACGAATCATGGCAGGTGGCAGGCTTTCGCGACCTCGCATCGGGAAACCGGCTGAAGTACCCGAGCGACATCCACACCGGACGCCACGGCTTCACCGTCGACGCGTGCATCGGGCAGGCAGCGGTGGTCGAGGTCGCGAACGACTCGTACGTCGTCGATCTGCACGAGCTGAAGGGTCGTCGGGTGCGGTTCGGTGACTACACCTCGCAGTTGCCCGCAGTGCAGTCGGCTCTGTTCTAGCGCGGCTCTGTTCTAGCGCGGCCGGGTCAGACGCTGCGCGAACTGCCTCAGGTCGTCGAGGAGTGCAGCCGCGCTCGTCCGAGCTGCAGCCAGCGCTTCCCTGTTCTCGACGGGAACCACAGCCTCGAGGTAGGCCTTCACTTTCGGCTCGGTGCCGGACGGTCGCACGATGACGCGGACGCCGTCCCCAGAGATTTCGACGGCATCGGTGCGCAACGGCCCGTGTTCGGCGAGCAGATCGTTCACGATCACCGCACGACCCGCGAGTTCCGTAGGAGGCTCGCTGCGCAGGCGCTCCATCATCGCCGCGATCTCGGACAGGTCCTCGACCCTGGCCGAGACCTGGGCGCCTGCGTGCACCCCGAATTCGACGTGCAGGTCGTCGAGAACGTCCAGCAGCGTTCGGTTCTCGTGCTTGCAGGAGGCGACCAGGTCGGCCAGGACAATTGCGGCCGAGATGCCGTCCTTGTCGTTGACTTTCGTCGGGTCGACGCAGTGCCCGATGGCCTCCTCGTAGGCGTACACCAAGCCTGTACCGGCGCGGACGAGCCACTTGAAACCGGTGAGCGTTCGGGCGTAACGCGCGCCTCGGGCAGGAGCCAATGCCGAGAGCAGCTGCGAGGAGACGATGGTGTTGGCCACCAAGGAGTCTGGCGGCGCCGATCGAAGAAGGTGATCGGCGAGGAGTGCGCCGGTGTCGTCTCCGCTGAGCATCCTCCAGCCGGCGGATGTTGGCACGCCGATGGCGCACCGGTCGGCATCGGGATCGAGCGCAATCGCCAGGTCGGCGTCGACCTCACCGGCCAACGCCAGCAGGGCGTCGGCCGCGCCGGGTTCCTCGGGATTGGGGAACGCGACGGTGGGAAACTCGGGGTCCGGTTCGAATTGGCTTGCCACGCAGTGCACATCCTTGAAGCCGACCCCGCGCAGGGCAGTGAGCGCGAGCTCGCCGCCGACGCCGTGCAGTGGTGTCAGTGCAATACGGATGCCGCGGTGGGGCGAGGGGGCGAGGCGCGGAAGTGTGTCGAGGTAGCGGGCGGTGATGTCGGAGCCGCTCGGCGTCACCAGCACCCGAGCGAGCGCGGATGCCGGCCCAACCTGTGCAATGTCGGCTTCGATTTCGGTGTCCGCGGGTGGAATCAGCTGCGCGCCGCCGCGGAGATACACCTTGTATCCGTTGTCCGCGGCAGGGTTGTGCGAGGCAGTGATCTGGACACCCAGCTCGGCATCCAATGCGCGGACGGCGAAGGCGAGAACGGGCGTCGGCAACGGTCGGGGGAGCAGGACCACTGTGAACCCCTGCGCGGCCAGAACTTCGGCAGCTGCGGTGGCGAACGTGTCGGATCCGTGTCGTGCGTCTCGCCCGACCACGACCGTGGACCCGCCCAGTCCGCCCTTCTGCAGCCACGTGCCGATTCCGGCCGAGGTTCGCATCACCACGGCGACGTTCATGCCGTTCGGTCCAGCCCGCACCTCTCCGCGCAGTCCTGCCGTGCCGAAACTCAGCGGTGCTCGAAAGCGCTCCGCCACTTCCGCTTCGGGCAACTCGGCGAGTTCCTCGCGGGTGGCAGGGTCCGGATCGCCCTCGATCCACTCGGCAGCCTGCTGGGCGAGCGTGCGCGTCACAGCTTCGATACCAGCTGGTGTAGCAACTCGCCCATCCGGGCCGCCGACGCCTTTCCTGCTTCGAGTACCTCTTTGTGGTCGAGGTGTTCCCCGGTCATTCCGGCGGCGAGGTTGGTCACCAGTGACACTCCCAGTACGCGTGCCCCCAGGGCCCGGGCGGCGATGGTTTCGTGCACGGTCGACATCCCGACCAGATCTGCGCCGATGATGCGGAGCATACGAATCTCGGCGGGTGTTTCGTAGTGGGGCCCGGGCAGTCCGGCGTACACGCCTTCTTCGAGCGACGGGTCGATGCTGCGGGCCAGATCACGCAGTTCCGTGGAGTACGCGTCGACCAGATCGACGAACTCGGCACCGATCAGCGGCGACCTCGCGGTCAGGTTGAGATGGTCCGCAATGAGAACGGGCTGGCCGACGGCCATGCCGTCGCGGATTCCGCCGGCGGCGTTGGTGAGGACGATCGTGCCCGCGCCCGCCGCAATGGCCGTGCGAACGGGGTGCACGACTCTTCGCAGTTCGTGCCCCTCGTATGCGTGAGTGCGGCCCTGCAGTAGCAGGGTGTGGGTGCCGTCGACGTTCACCGAGGTGATCGTTCCCGAGTGTCCCGAGGCCGAAGGTGGTGCGAAACCGGGGAGGTCGGCCATGCGGATCGTTGCGGTGGGTTCACCGAATCGGTCTGCGGCCGCTTGCCAACCCGAGCCGAGGACGATTGCGACGGAATGCTGGGCGACTCCTGTCGCCTCGGCGATGGCGGCAGCAGCAGCTGCGGCGGCCCCGGCTGGGTCGGTGGTCGGGTCGGTCGGTTGCGCGGCGTCTGTTGTTCCCACGCACGCAACAGTAGGAGATGCCTCCGACGTATGCGTCGGTTGCCGACCGAACGTGGTTCAACTACACCGGGCTGACGCCGCGAGACCTTCGACTACCCATGCCTCGTACTTTTCCGGACTCCAGCTTCGATCGTGAACCAAAAGCGTGTACAACTCCGGGCTGAGCAAAGCGAGCCCGACATCGACGCAGGTATCGACGTCCATTCCGGCCACCTTTTCCGCGAGTGAACTCATCAGGGATCGAAGCACCGTCACGCGCTGCTCGACATTGGTTCGCCACAACTCGGCCACTTCAGGCTCGGCGTCGGCGCCCGCGCGCACGACCAACAGAATTCTCGCGACGCGTTCGGAGATCAGCCGTGCCGCATGAACGTGAATTCTCAGATGCTCCATCGGATCCTCGGCGGCCCTGGCATCGGTGACCCAGGTGCGCTCGAGGGTGGGGATGGCGAGCTCGTCGCCCGCGATGGTCACATCGAGCAAAGCTTCGAGTATGGCGCGCTTGTTCCCGAAGACGAAGTAGACGGTTTGCACTGCGACCCCGGCTTCGCCGGCGATGTGCTTGATCGTTGTCGATCCGTATCCGGATGTGACGAATAGGTTGTGCGCTGCGGTCAGGATCTTGTTTCGCGCGCTCGTTTCGGTTCGGTTCACCATGTTGTCAAGTTTAGCTCTAGAGTGAGACTCTAGTGTTCTACTTCAACAGGAGGCGTGTCATGTCTGTTCTGGTTCTCGGTGGTTACGGTGCGGTCGGCGGGCACATCGTCGATCTGCTGCGTTCGGACGGATGGGAGGCTGCTGCAGTGGGCCGCGACCCCGCTCGCGCCGATGTGCGGCTCGACCTCGCGAACCACGATGCGTTCACGCAGGCTTTGGCAGGGGCAAGCTGCGTCGTCAACGCCTCGGGGGCCGAGGACCCGAGATTGGCCGAGATCGCCGCATCGGCCTCGGTGCCATTCGTCGAAATCTCGGCTACCACCGCCTACGCGCGAGCCCTCGAAGCGCTCGACGGTGCGATTCTCATCGGCGTCGGGATTGCGCCCGGACTCTCGGGCATCCTGGCCCGCGAAATTTTCACTCCCACGACCGACTCCATCGACATGGCCGTCGGGCTCGGTGCCGGCGAAAAGCACGGCGCGGCGGCAACCGAATGGACGTACGGCCTGCTCGGGCGCCGGTTCGTCGACCCCGACGGCAGTTCGGTCAAGAACTTCACTGCGCGCAAGTCGATACCGTTCCCGCCGGAATCCGGATACCGTCGATGGGCATGTCTACGAGCAGATTTCGCTGACCAGCATCGATTGACCGACGAACTCGGCATACCTGTCAGAACATATCTGAGGCTGGATTCGCGGATGATGACGGTGGGACTCGGGGCGCTTACCTACGCGCCGTGGGCTGCGAAGCTTTCACCCACGTCGATGCGCGGCGGCGATCGTTGGGCAATCGTTGCGCGTGCGAACGACGACCGCTCTATCTGGGCGACGGGACGCAGCCAGTCCTACGCAACAGCGGTGGTTGCTGCCTGGTCTGTCGGGGCGATACTGCGTCGTCGACTCGAACTGGTCCGACCGTCCTGGCTGCACGGCGCCGCGACCCTGGACGACCTGGCCACCGCGTTGGGCTCAGCCGGCGTGCAGGTTCAGGCTCAACGCCCTCGAGGGTAACCACGAGACCCGGCAAGTTACCGCCGGGTAGTATCCGCTCATGCCATATCTCGAACGCAGCGGTGATGTCCACGTTCTCTACCTCGGCGACAAGGACGGTCCCGAGAACAACGAGAACCGGTTCCATCCGGACTGGATCGATGCTGTACACGCACTTCTCGACGAGGTCGAGGCAGTCGAGGGCCCGGCCGCACTGGTCACCACCGCGACCGGAAAGTTCTACAGCAACGGTCTCGACACCGATTGGGTATTCGCCAATCTCGACAAGATCACCGGCTACCTCGACCGGGTCCACACCGTGTACACCCGGTTGCTCAGCTTCCCCATGACCACGATCGCAGCTGTGCAGGGGCATGCCTTCGGCGCGGGAGCAATGCTGGCCACGGCACACGACTTCCGCACCGTCCGAGTGGACCGAGGCTTCTACTGCCTGCCCGAGGTCAACCTGAACATGCCCTTCACCGTGGGCATGTCGGCGCTGGTCACCAGTAGATTGCCGATGCAGACCGCGGTCGAGGCCATGACCACCGGTCGCCGCTACGGAGGTCCCGACGCGGTGGCCGCCGGAATCGCCGATACCGCCGTCGAAGCCGATCAGCTCCTCTCGTCGGCTATCGAGCGTGCAGCGGCGTTGACGAGCACCCGCGGAAAGAACCTGTCCGGAATCAAGCGCGGCATTCACGCCGATGCACTCGATGCGTTGAACACTCCTACCGGCGAGAGCAACTTCAGCTTCGGCGCCCAGTAGTGACAGACTGGGCCGGTGATCGATGAGACCGAGGCAGGAGTGCGCAGCGCCGCACCGGAGCTGATCGAGCTCTCGCATTCGATTCACTCCGAGCCCGAGCTGGCTTTCGAGGAGTATCGCAGTGCGGCCAAGGTGTGCGATGTGCTCACCGCACACGGTTTCGAGGTCGAATCCGGTGTCGCTGATATTCCCACTGCCTTCACCGCGACCTATGGCAGCGGTGAACTGACGGTCGGTATCTGTGCCGAGTACGACGCTCTGCCCGAGATCGGCCACGCCTGTGGCCACAACATCATCGCCGCGTCGGCGGCGGGGGCCGCGATTGCACTCGCGCCGCTTGCCGACCGGCTGGGCATCACCGTTCGAGTCATCGGAACCCCGGCCGAGGAGAGCGGTGGGGGCAAGGTGCTGATGCTCGAACGTGGTGTGTTCGACGGCGTCGCCGCGGCAATGATGGTCCATCCCGGACCGTTCGACATCATCGGCGCTACCTCGTTGGCGCTCTCGGATATCGCGGTGGCGTTCACCGGTCGAGCGGCGCATGCCTCGGCGGCACCCGAATGGGGCATCAACGCAGCCGATGCCGTGACCGTCAGTCAGGTCGCGATCGGACTGCTCCGCCAACATCTGGCACCCGGTCAGCAACTGCACGGCATCGTCAGCGAAGGTGGCCTGGCCCCCAATATCGTGCCCGGCCGCACCGAACTTCTCTACTACCTCCGCGCGCAGTCGGCGGAATCACTTGCAGCCCTGACGGCCAAGGCCTACGCCTGCTTCGAGGCCGGCGCCGTCGCCACCGGATGTACACACGAGATTCGCACCGTCTCGCCGACGTACACCGAACTGACGCCAGACGGGTGGCTCGTCTCCGAATTCCGCCGCCAGGCCGAGAAGATCGGACGCGCACCGATGCCACCCGAGTTGGAAGGATTTCGCCCACTGGGCAGCACAGATATGGGAAACGTGACCAACGTACTGCCAGGGATACACCCCGTGATCGGCCTCGACTCGGGTGGATCGGTCACGCATCAGCCCGAGTTCGCGGCAGCGTGCATCACCGAATCGGCCGATCGCGCCCTCGTCGACGGAGCGATACTGCTGGCGCGAACTACGGTAGCTGCTGCCGTGGACGTCGAGGCCAGGCAACGACTCCTCAGTGGTGTCGAAGCGCGGGCCGCACGATGACCGATAGCGCGGGCCGAGAGGTGACCGACAGTTTCGCCCTCGTCGACAGGTGGATCGTCGCTCACACCGATCTGCTCTCGCAGTGGCGTCGGCATATCCATGCTCACCCCGAGCTTGCTCGTCAGGAATTCGCGACCACTGCGTTCGTCGTCGAGCAGCTCGAAGCCGCAGGCTTGGTGCCGAAGTTGCTTCCGGGCGGAACGGGACTGATCTGCGATATCGGCCCGAGCGGCCCCCGTGTGGCCCTGCGTGCCGATATGGATGCTCTTCCGCTGCAGGAATTCACCGGCGCGGCCTACAGTTCGACAGTGCCCGGCGTCTCGCACGCGTGTGGGCACGACGCCCACACCACGGTCCTGCTGGGCACGGCGCTCGCACTGGCGTCGTTGCCTCATCTGCCCTTCGGAGTGCGGCTGATCTTCCAGCCCGCGGAAGAGGTAATGCCTGGAGGCGCTCTGGACGTGGTCGCCTCCGGCGCCCTCGACGGTGTGACGAAAATCTTCGCGCTGCACTGCGATCCTCGACTCGAGGTGGGCAAGGTCGGCGTTCGCGTCGGACCCATCACCTCGGCAGCGGACACCGTCGAACTGCGTCTCGACTCGCCCGGCGGGCACACCTCGCGTCCGCATCTGACGACGGATCTTGTCTATGCGCTCGGCACCGTCATCACCGGGCTACCGGGCATGCTCAGTCGCCGGATCGATCCACGGACCAGCACCGTGATGGTGTGGGGCGCGGTGGTGGCAGGGCAAGCGCCCAATGCGATACCGCAGACAGGAATGCTCACGGGCACCGTCCGGACCGGTGATCACGAAACTTGGGCGCTGCTCGAGCCGATGGTGGGGGAGATCGTCACCGGCCTGCTCGCCCCCACAGGCGTGCGATTCGAGCTGCATTACCGTCGCGGTGTGCCGCCGGTGGTCAACGACGAGGCGGTGACCCGGACGTTCGAGAACGCCATCCGACGCGTCGGGCCCGCCGCCCTGGCCGATACCGCGCAGTCCGGTGGTGGCGAGGACTTCTCGTGGTACCTCGAGAACATCCCCGGAGCGATGGCTCGGCTGGGCGTCTGGTCGGGGACCGGCCCCCAACTGGACATTCACCAGTCGACGTTCGATCTCGACGAACGCGCGCTCGCTGTCGGCGTCAAAGTGATGACGAGCATCGCGCTCGACCCGCACTGACCACCCCTACCAGGCAGTGTCGGGACCTAGCTGGTGCCGGGGCCTACGTTGCGGCTGTTGCGGGTGCGCAGCCCACGAACGTATTCGGCCGGTGCGCCGGCGATCTCCGCGGCCTCGGCCATCACACCGAGGTAGCGGGCGGAGGGCAGACCGCCCTCGTAGGCGTCGAGCACGTACAACCAGGCGAGGACCGGGCCGTCCGCGGTCTCGACGCGCAGCCGTACCTTGCGGTGAATGCCGAGCTCGGAGCCTTCCCAGCGATCCAGGCTCTGCTCGTCCTCGACGGATACGTCGTAGAGGACCACGAACACTTTCTCGTCCGGGTCGGGTGCGACCGTTGCCAGTGCGCCTTCCCATCCGATATCGCCGCCTCCGAAGGTCAGGCGCCACCCGTGCAGCCATCCCGTTCCGGACAGGGGAGAGTGCGGGCAACGCTGCAACATCTGCTCCGGATGCATGTTCGATCCGTAGGCGGCATAGATTGGCACGTCGGCCAGCCTAAACTGTCGACCCGCTCGCGGTCGCGGTGCGACCCGCACCGGCGGTGTTCGCCCTGGTCGAGAGCAGGTGAAGCAAACCTAACCGGTGCATGACGCGTGTCACTGGAATAGCGTTGGGCTCGCAGGCCCCAGATATGCCCTTCGAATTCGAAAGAGGATCAATGACCCGGATCGTGATCATCGGTGGCGGACCCGCAGGATACGAGGCGGCACTGGTGGCGGCGCAGCACGGGGGAACGGTGACTCTGGTCGATTCGGATGGGATCGGCGGTGCCTGTGTTCTGTGGGACTGCGTGCCGTCGAAGACGTTCATCGCCTCCACCGGCATCCGAACCGAGATGCGACGTGCCAACGACCTCGGTATCGCAATCGATCCATCACAGGCCGCCGTTGCGCTCCCTCAGATTCACGCGCGGGTCAAGAGTCTCGCGCAGGATCAGTCCGCTGATATCGCCGCGCGGGTGCGTTCGGTCGGCGTCGAGCTCATCGCGGGTCGAGGCGAGATGATCGATACTCAGCTCGGCATGGCCGCCCATCGGATTCGCGCCACACTCGCCAACGGTTCCGAGCGCATTCTCGACGCCGATGTGGTGTTGATCGCCACTGGCGCGAGCCCGCGCGTCATCAAGGGTGCGGAGCCGGACGGTGAGCGGATCCTGAACTGGCGGCAGCTCTACGACCTGGACGCGCTACCGGAGCACTTGATCGTCGTCGGGTCCGGTGTGACAGGCGCCGAGTTCGTCTCGGCCTACACCGAGATGGGAGTGAAGGTGACTGCGGTGTCGAGTCGCGATCGTGTCCTTCCGCACGAGGACGAGGATGCAGCGCTCGTGCTCGAGGACGCATTCAACGAACGCGGCGTCACTCTCGCCAAACACGCTCGTGCCGACTCGGTCGAGCGCACCGAGACCGGTGTGATCGTCAAGCTGTCCGACGGCCGCACCGTCGAGGGCAGTCACGCACTGATGACCGTCGGTTCCGTTCCCAACACCTCCGGACTCGGGCTGGAGAACGTCGGAATCGAACTCGACCGCGGCGGCTTCCTGCGGGTCGACCGGGTCTCGCGCACCCCGATTCAAGGAATCTATGCTGCCGGTGACATCACCGGGCTGCTCCCGCTCGCATCGGTGGCCGCGATGCAGGGGCGCATCGCGATGTACCACGCGCTCGGCCAGGCGGTGACGCCGATCAAGCTCAAGACTGTCGCCTCGGCCGTGTTCACGCGCCCGGAGATTGCGTCGGTCGGGGTGAGTCAGTCGGCGATCGACAGCGGCGAGGTTCCGGCCCGTACCGTGATGCTCCCGCTGAGCACCAACCCCCGTGCCAAGATGTCCGGGCTCAAGCGCGGATTCGTCAAGATATTCTGCCGCCCCGCCACCGGCGTGGTGATCGGCGGCGTCGTCGTCGCGCCCACGGCATCGGAGTTGATCCTGCCGATTGCAATGGCAGTGCAGAACAATCTCTCGGTCAACGATCTCGCTGCCACGTTCTCGGTGTACCCGTCGCTCACCGGGTCCATCACCGAGGCCGCGCGTCAGCTCATGCGTCACGACGACCTCGACTGACCGCGGTCCGCGCACCGCGGCCCGTTTCTCGAGATGTGAGAATGTAGTTCCAGATCTCGGACGCTCATGCGATAGTGGAACGAGCCGAACACCATCCGGCCCGCTTCCGCCCCAGTCGATCCTCGGGTTTGCACTTCATCCGTAACCCGACGCACTGGGAGATTGCTGTGAACACCTCGGTTCCTTCGTTGGCGCGACGCCTCGATTCGGTCCGCAGCTCGGCCATCCGCGACCTGCTCGCTCTCACCGCTCGTGACGATGTCATCAGCCTCGCCGGTGGTCTGCCGGATACTGATCTCATTCCCGTGCAACGTATCCGACGCGCAGCAGAGGACGTTCTCGCCCAATCGTCCTCGGTTCAGTACGGGGAGACATCGGGTTGGCGCGCGCTGCGAGCTGTCCTCGCCCAGCGTGAGTCGCGGCTGCTGCAAAGGACGATCGCCGCAACAGAAGTGGTGATCACCCACGGATCACAACAGGCGCTGACACTGGTTGCGCAAGCGCTGCTGGACCCGGGTGCGATCGTCGTCGTCGACGAGCCCGCGTATACCGGAGCCCTGCAGGTGTTCTCGATCGCCGACGCCGACATCCGCCCAATCCCCATCACCGCCGACGGCATGGATACCGACGAACTCGCCCGACGCCTCGGCGCCGGACTGCGGCCCACTCTCGTGCACACCGTGAGCAACTTTCACAATCCCCGCGGGGTGACGATGTCGACTTCGAGACGGCGTCATCTGGCAGCTCTCGCCGAGCAGTACGGGTTCTGGATCCTGGAAGACGATCCGTACGGGGAGATCTGGTTCGACACGCCGCCACCCCCGCCGATCGCCTCGTACTCCGATCGCGTCGTCCGGTTGTCGAGTGCGTCGAAGATTCTCGCGCCTGCACTTCGGGTGGGGTGGCTGGTCGCTCCCGAGCCGGTGTGCAAGGCCGTCGAACTGCTCAAGCAAGGCGCAGACCTCTGTGGATCGACCCTGACACAGCAGATGGCGACGCAGATGCTGGCCGATTCCGTGTGGCTCGACGCGCATCTGAACACTGTGCGAGCCGAATACGGCAACCGTGCTCGCGCCCTTTGCCACGAGTTCGTCGACGCCTTCGGTGATCGTGCACAGCTGTCGTCCGCAGACGGTGGCATGTTCGTGTGGATGACGTTCGGGGACGGAACGGACACCACCGCCTTGCTCCCACGTGCGCTCGATCACGGTGTCGCCTTCGTACCCGGACGGGCGTTTGCCGACAACGCACTGCACGCGAGCTCGGCGCGACTGTGCTTCGCAAGCTCGCCCACCCCGGCTCTGGCGGAGGCGGTTCGCCGGTTGAGAGCGGCTCACGCGCTCGAACGGTAGCCTTGACCGAGCGTCGAGGAACGATCTTTCGAATGATCCGAATGGGGAGTGAGCTCTTGAGCAACCGATCGAACACCACATTCCTGGGTCCGCAGGCGCGCGTAGCAGCGTGGGAGAGGCTTTCGGCCGAGCAGTTCGACGTGGTAGTGGTCGGCGGCGGTGTCGTCGGTGCGGGCGTAGCTCTCGACGCGGCGACGCGTGGTCTCAAGGTGGCTCTCGTCGAGGCCCGGGATTTCGCCTCGGGAACCTCCAGCCGGTCGTCGAAGATGTTCCACGGCGGACTGCGCTACCTCGAACAGCTCGAGTTCGGCTTGGTTCGCGAAGCGTTGCACGAGCGCGAGCTCTCGCTCTCCACACTCGCGCCACATCTGGTCAAACCGCTGAAGTTCCTCTTTCCGTTGACGCATCGAGTGTGGGAGCGCCCGTACATCGCTGCGGGCATCTTCCTCTACGACTCCATGGGCGGCGCCAAATCCGTTCCTGCTCAAAAGCACTTGACCCGCTCGGGTGCGCTGCGCATGGCGCCGGGCATCAGGCGCAAGTCTCTGATCGGTGGAATCCGCTACTACGACACCATTGTCGACGATGCCCGTCACACCATGAGTGTGGCGCGAACCGCCGCCCACTACGGCGCTGTAGTTCGCACCTCCACCCAGGTGGTGGGATTCCTTCGCGAGGCCGATCGTGTTTCCGGTGTGCGTGTTCGTGATTCGGAGAACGGCGTGACGACGGAGGTGCGCGGCCACGTCGTGATCAACGCCACCGGTGTGTGGACCGACGAGGTTCAGGCCCTGTCCTCGCAGCGAGGACGATTCCGCGTGCGGGCCTCGAAGGGCGTGCACATCGTGGTACCCCGTGACCGCATCGTCAGCGAGGCGGCCATCATTCTGCGTACCGAGAAGTCGGTGCTGTTCATCATTCCGTGGGGTGCGCACTGGATCATCGGCACCACCGACACGGACTGGAAGCTGGACCTTGCGCACCCCGCAGCAACGAAGGCCGACATCGACTACATCCTCGGCGAGGTCAACGCCGTGCTGGTCACGCCTCTGACACACGCGGACATCGACGGTGTCTACGCAGGCCTGCGGCCGCTGCTCGCCGGAGAGAGCGACGAGACCTCGAAGCTTTCCCGCGAGCACGCCGTCGCCAGGGTCGCGCCGGGACTCGTGGCTATCGCGGGTGGCAAATACACCACGTACCGTGTGATGGCCGAGGACGCTGTCGACCTGGCGGCCGAGGACATACCGGCGCGTGTCGCGTCGTCGATCACAGAGAAGGTGCCGCTTGTCGGCGCTGACGGTTACTTCGCTCTCGTCAATCAGACCCATCACCTCGCCACGAAATACGGCCTGCACCCGTACCGGGTCAAGCACCTTCTCGACCGCTACGGCTCACTCATCGACGAAGTGCTCCAGCTTGCCGCGGACAAACCCGAACTGCTCCAGCCGATCACCGACGCACCGAGTTACCTACAGGTCGAGGTCGTCTACGGTGCTGCGGCAGAAGGCGCACTGCACCTGGAGGACATTCTGTCGCGGCGCACCCGCATCTCCATCGAGTACACACACCGTGGCGTCAACTGTGCAGGCCAAGTCGCAGCGCTCGTGGCACCCGTGCTCGGCTGGGATCCCGCGACCGTCGATCGCGAGGTCGAAAACTACAATGCCCGCGTGGAGGCTGAGATCAAGTCGCAGATGCAGCCCGACGACGAATCGGCCGACGCGTTGCGGGTGGTCGCGCCGGAGGCGCGGCAGGAAATCCTCGAGCCGGTGAGCGTGGCGATGCCGCCCGTGCGCGAGTTATGACCGAGGGGCGTCAACGCCGGTGGCCGACGTCAGTGCGTCAGAACGATCTTGACGGCAACGATGATGGTGGCCGCGGCAGCGAGTGCTAGTGATCCGAAAAATGTTCCGCTGGTGGGTTTCTCGCCGCGGAGACGACCGATCACATAGTTCGTCGACGCGATTCTGGCGATCACGGTGATCTCGGCGAGGATCTGACCGAGCTCTGGATCGAAGAGACCCCACCAGCCGATCGCCAACAAACCAGCGGGAAGCACTGCGGCGCTGAGAACGGGTACCGAGTTGCGTAGCTCGCTCAACCGTTCGGAGCGCGAAAGGTTGACGCCCGTCCGTACTGTCTGCCCGACTCCTTCGGCGAAGGCGTGCGCGATGAAGGTCGAGACCGCGGTCCCGAGCATGATTGCAACGCCCTGGAACGTGTGCTGCTCACCGAACGTCAACGGAATGAGCGCGGCAAGGACCAGGATGTTTCCGTAGACATACGCGCTGATTCGGCTCGCGGCGTTGTCCGGTTCGAGTGGATGGCTACGAGACCGCAGCGGACGATGCAGTAGCTGCCGAATATTCAGTGCCATGCGAACAGAGCATAGATTGCCTGGCCTCGAGATTTACCGAACAGCCGACAGTGATACCGCTTCGCGTCGGGCCGGTGTGGTTTCACGATGTCGCCAAGAAGATCGTGCTTTCGATGATCGGTGCCGACCCTGTGAATCAGCTGGGTTGCGGCTGGCAATACGGGCAGTAATAAATCTGCCGTTCCTCGAGCGGATTGTCGCCCAACATCCCGAATTCGATCGTGGTCCCGCAGCGGCGACACGGCTTGTTCTCGCGCCCGTACACCCAGAAGTGGTGACCTGCCCGTCTGTCGCCGGTGGTCACCCGCTGACTGCGATCTTTGTTCGCCGTGATGGTGCGAAACGCCAGGTCGACCACCTTGCCGATATCGCCGCAATCCTCCACCGGTGTCCTCGGATCGATTCCGCGGAGAAAGCAGATTTCGTTCCGGTAGACGTTGCCGAGCCCGGCGAGGTTGCGTTGATCAAGTAGCGCCAGCCCGATCGGTCTCGCGGGGTCCGATTGCAGATTGGCGACGGCGCCTGCGGCAGTCCAATCCGAGCCGAGCAGATCCGGCCCGAGATAGCCGACCACCTCGTCCTCGTTCTCGACGATGTCGAGCACACCCAATTCGAAGCCCACCGCGATGGCGCGTTCCGTCGAGAGAATGGCTCGGGCCTGAAAAGCGGGCCGGCGCCATCGGGCGCCGGGAGCGTAGACCTGCCAGTTGCCTTCCATCTTCAGGTGGCTGTGGATGGAGAATTCACCCACTCGAATGAGAAGGTGTTTGCCGCGTGAAGCTACCGAGCCGACGGTTCGACCGGTGAAATCGACTGTCGCATAACGTGGAACTCGGATGTCGCAACCGGTGAGCACCCGGCCCTCGAGTGCGTCGCGAAGCCTGTTCGCGGCGCGGTAAACGGTATCGCCTTCGGGCACGCTATCGCCTCATTCGGTAGCCCCGCGGGGTCGCGGAGAAACCTGCATCGGTGAGCAGCCGGGAGAAGGGCGTCCCGTGAATGTCGTTGCCGTCCACACGCTCCACGAGCAGTTTGTCCACGCCGCCGCGTTCGACGGTCGCCGCCAGCGCCTGCGCCGCGATCGCGGTCACCTCGTCGTTTTCGGAGAATGTCAGCACGGTCTTGCCTCCACGCTCGACATACAGCGCGAGAGCTCCCTCGTGCAGAACGACCAGTGCACCCGCTTTCCGCCCCGGCCGATGTTTCGGAGAATCCTCGCTCTCACCGCGCCTGGGCCAGCTCAGCGCGGCGCCGTACGGGTTGGCGGGATCGCACGCCGCAAGGACGACGGCTCCCGTCTTCTCCCGTTCCTCGTAGGTACGCAGCCGGTCGACGACGTCCGAGGTGGAGAATTGCGCTCCGCCCAGTGAGTCGACGAAATAGCCGCGTCGACTACGTCCGGAGTCCTCGAATGTCGTCAACACCTTGTACATCGTCGCGAATCCACCGGGTACGCCCTCAGCCATGACGGAACCGCGCGTGACGATGCCGTAGCGTTCGAGCAGCACATCAGCGGTCGCGTGGGCTCTGATGGTGGCATCGGGCTCGAGATCTGGCAGCCTCGACCAGCGACCCGCTGCTGTAGGCGGGCCGGTCCGTGTCGGCAGACTGGGCCGCTCCATTCTGCGATACGACCTCAACCGAGGAGTTCGCCGCGGTGAGCGATGGCTGGGTGCGGCGCGGGTGGTGGCATTGAGCAGGGCGCGCAGCGGCGCGAAGGTGTCGTTGCTCAGTTGTCCGGCCCAGACCAACTCCCACAACGCGGCGATCAAACTGTCGTCGTCGGTACTGCCCACCGCGTCCGACAATTGCCGGAAAAAGTAGGCCCCACCCGCCGCAACCGCGTCCAGCACTCGAACTTGTAGTTCCGAGAGGTCCGCTTCGGCCGCCGGTGCAAGCGTCAGGGGAGCGGTGTCGGCCATGTGCAGGCACACCCAGCCGTCCTTGGAGCTGATGGATCCGTGACCGGACCACACCACCTCGCCGGTCGAGGTGAGCTCGTCGAGCATGGCAGGGGAGTAGTCCCGCACCCTGGATGCGAGCACGAGGGGCTCCCACGCCGAGGCGGGTATCGGTACACCGGCCAACTGCTCCACAACGGTAGCGACGCCGTCGATCCCGCTCAGTTGTCTGCTGCCGACGTGCTGCCATGCAGGTAGGAACCGGCCGAGCGTCGCGGTGGCCACAGGTTCGACTTCTTCTCTCGCGGCCGCCAGCGATCGCCGCCGAAGGCGTCGCAGTACCTCGGCCCCGCACCACTCGCTGCCCGTCTCGCCCGGTCTGAACTCACCTTCCACGACTCGCTTGTCCACGCTCAGAGCCATGAGCGCCGAACGTGCCACCGCAGAACCGATACCGAATCTCTCGGCCAGGTTCGTCACCGAGAACGGGCCGTGTGTCCTGGCGTACCGGCTCACCAGATCCGACAGGGGATCCTCGACCGGTTCGATGAAGGCAGCCGGAGTGCCGATGGGAAGTGGCACGCCCAGTGCGTCACGGAGGCGGCTGGCGTCCTCGATCGCTGTCCACCACGTGTGGCCGGCGAAGCTCACCTCCATCGCGCGCCGCGCGGCAGCAAGTTCGGTCAACCACATCTGGGACTCGTCGCCGTTGGTGCGTAGTGCGACCTCGTCGGCAGTGAGAGGGCCGAGAATGCGGAGCAGATCTGCGACGCCTTCGATGTCCTTGGCCCGGCGGTCGGGGGCGAGCCGTTGAAGCTCCAGTTCGGTTGTCTCGATGACATTGTGGTCGAGCAGTTCTCGGAGTTCGACGCGACCGAGCAACTCGGCAAGTAAGGCGGAGTCCAGAGAAAGTGCCTGTGCCCGACGCTCGGCGAGAGGACTGTCCCCCTCGTACATGAACGCACCGACGTAGTTGAACAGCAGTGAGTTCGCAAAGGGCGACGGCGACGGCGTCTCGACCTCCACGATGCGGATCTGTCGGCGGCCGACCTGGCCCAGAATCTCTTCGAGCGCAGGCAGGTCGTATACGTCCTGCAGACATTCACGGACAGTCTCGAGGAGGATGGGGAACGACGGGTACTTGCGGGCGACGTCCAGCAGCTGGGCCGAACGTTGACGCTGCTGCCACAGCGGCGCGCGCTTTCCCGGATTGCGCCGGGGAAGGAGCAGTGCGCGTGCCGCGCATTCCCGAAAGCGCGAGGCGAACAGGGCCGAACCGCCGACCTGCTCGGTGACGATATCGGCGATCTCGTCCTGCTCGAACACGAACAGATCCGCGCCGGGTGGGGTGTCCTCGGTATCGGGTAGTCGAACAATTATCCCGTCGTCCGACGCCGTCGGCGCGGCATCGATGCCGTATCGCTCGATCAGGCGGGCACCGATGGCGAGCGCCCACGGCGCGTGTACCGGCTGGCCATAGGTGGAATGCAGCACCAGGCGCCAATCCCCGAGTTCGTCGCGAAACCGTTCGACGATCATCGTCCGATCCGTCGGAAGCTGCCCTGTGGCCTCGATCTGCTCATCGAGCAGCGCGATCAGATTGTTGACGGCGTTGGGGTCGAGACCATCGCCAGAGAGTCGTTGGGCCAGCGCCTCTCGCTCGGTTGTGCTGCGCAGGAACTCACCGAGCGCCCGGCCGAGTTCGGCGGGCCGGCCCAATCCGTCTCCGTGCCAGAACGGCAACCGGCCGGGCTGGCCGTACGCCGGGCTGACCAACACCCGGTCGTGTGTGATCTCTTCGATCCGCCAGCTGGTCGCTCCCAGAGCGAAGACATCTCCGATGCGTGACTCGTAGACCATCTCCTCGTCGAGTTCACCGACGCGAGACGCCTTTTCGCCGACCATGTACACCGTGAACAGTCCGCGGTCCGGAATCGCTCCGCCGGACGTGACGGCCAGGCGCTGTGAACCGGGGCGGCCGGTGAGGGTGTTGGCGTCTCTGTCCCACACGAGCCGTGGGCGCAGCTCGGCGAACTCGTCGGAGGGGTACCGTCCGGACAACAGATCGAGAGTCGATTCGTAGGCGGATCGCGGCAACGTGGCAAAGCTCCCGGTGCGGCGGACTGCGTCGAACCAGTCGTGGGCGTCGATGGGCTCCAGAGCGCAGGCAGCGACGGTCTGCTGGGCCAGAATGTCCAATGGATTCGCGGGCACGAAGAGTGCCTCGATCTTGCCGGTGGTCATGCGTTCGACCGTGACGGCGCAATGGATGAGATCGGTCCGGTGTTTCGGAAAGAGCACGCCTTTCGATATTTCGCCGACCTGGTGGCCGGCGCGCCCGACGCGCTGCAGTCCGCTGGCGACCGAGGGTGGAGCCTCCACCTGTACCACCAGATCGACTGCGCCCATGTCGATACCGAGTTCCAGGCTGCTGGTGGCGACGACGCACCGCAACCGGCCGGTCTTCAGATCGTCCTCGATGAGGGCGCGCTGGTCCTTGCTGACGCTGCCGTGGTGGGCGCGCGCCAGGAGTGGATCGGCTCCGTGGTTCACCTCGCTCGTGCTGCCGAGTTGTGACGGCGGGCCGTGGACAGTCTTGTCTCCTTCACCGAGGCGCTCGGAGTAGACCTCGTTGAGCCGTGCTGTCAATCGCTCGGCGAGCCGACGGGAATTGGCGAACACGATGCACGAGGAATGCTCGAGGATCAGATCGACGATGTTCTCCTCGACGTGCGGCCAGATCGACCCGTGGCGTGGAGCTGCCGAGGCGTCACCGTCGGACGGTTCGATGACGCCCAGTTCGGTCATGTCCTCGACCGGCACCCGAACCGACAGATCGAATGTCTTGGGTGCCGGTGGCGCCACTATCTCGATGGGCGCGGCGCCGGTGAGAAACCGGCCGACCTCCTCGTGTGGACGCACCGTCGCGGACAGACCGATGCGCTGAGCAGGCTTCGGCAGCATCAGGTCCAGCCGCTCCAACGACAGCGCCAGGTGCGAGCCGCGTTTGGTTCCGGCCACCGCGTGCACCTCATCGACGATGACCGTGTCGACGAGCTCGAGGGACTCGCGCGCCGCGGAGGTCAACATCAGGAACAGCGACTCGGGTGTGGTGATCAAGATATCCGGAGGTGTCTTGATCATCGTGCGGCGATCCAGCTGGCTGGTGTCCCCTGACCGAACTCCGACGGAGATGTCCGGTGGCTCGAGCCCCAGGCGTTTTGCAGTCTGTGTGATGCCGACCAGCGGCGCGCGGAGGTTGCGTTCGACGTCGACGGCCAACGCCTTGAGTGGCGAGATGTAGAGCACTTTGGTCTTGCGGTGTTGTTTGGTCTCCGACTCCGCCGATGCCGGGGCGCTGGCCAGCTGATCTATCGACCACAAGAACGCAGACAGGGTCTTTCCCGATCCTGTCGGGGCGACGACCAGGGTGTGACGCCCACTCGCGATTGCTTCCCACGCGCCTGCTTGCGCGGACGTGGGGCTGACGAACGCGCCGTCGAACCATTCCCGAGTAGCCGCGGAGAACCTCGACAGCGCCGATACCACCGCGTTCTCGCGCTCTGCAGATGGTTTCCTGGCCATGCGCTCATGATGCCCCCAGGCACCGACACGCAATCATCGGTGGGTCGGTGAGCGGGCTGGGGTGTGGAATCGGTGGTAGGCGGGTACGTCTGGATTCATGACCGACGACCGAGAAATTATGCAGAAGATTTCCGCCGAACTCGACGCCCGATTGGGTGAGCAGACCAACGGTTTGCAGAACGAGGTGTCACCGGGCGCAAGCGTGCAGAAGGACGACGGTGAACGTGGGCCGCTCGGCCACGACTACCATCTCGCCAGCAAGTATGCCCAGGCCCTCGCGATCGGGGAGCCGCAATTGATCGACCGTAAGGAGTTCGACCGGCTGGTCGAAGAGTACGGCTGAGAGAGACGGCGGCGAGGATCGGTCAGTCGAAGCCCTCCTCGTCCAGCTTGTCCTGTCCGCGGTTACGGAAGAATTTGAAGCCGGGAATACCGATCACTGCGCGCCGCACGTCTTTGGTGACGCCGAGCAGTTCATGCACCTCCGGGGCAACGGTGCCCAGCGTCGCCAGGATGGGCATGGTCGCTTCCATGTGTTTGACCAGCGCAGGCAGGTGGTCGACCATGTCGATTGCGGCGTCGACCTCACTGTCCTGAAGGCTCTCGACGAACTTGCGCGCGAACGGAATCGATTGCCTGGTGATGGGTTCGAGCAACTCCACCAGCTCGAGCGCAGTTTTGGACGTCAGCGAGGCCGAAAGTACGACGCCCTCCGCAGCTCGGTTGGTCGCTTCCGCCCCGGCCACGACGAGTTCAGTGGAATCGACGACGGAGTTGATGCGATCCATCAACGCGCTGACGTCGTAGAGCAACGCGTCGGCGTCGTCGAGCAACGCGTTGATGCGGCCGGGCAGGCCAACGGCGAACACAGCGGTCTCGTGTGCCCATCGCACGCCCGTCCGGGCGAGGTCGAGCCCGTTCCTTGCGGCTACGAGACCCCCGTGGGGATCAGGAAGTCGCACGCCTGCGAGCACCAGTGCCATGACTTGACCTTGCCACAACGTCGATAGCGGCTTCGGCAGTACTGTCCGAAAGCGGTTAGCCTCGAGAACATGAGAGTTCTCGTCACCGGCGCCAGCGGGTACATCGGTTCACGGCTGGTCGCAGCATTGTTGGACGCGGGAGACGAGGTTTTCGCAGCGTCCAGGAGTCCCGAGTCGCTGGAGGTCTTCGACTGGTACAACGATGTGGAGGCGACGAAACTCGATGCGAGTCAAGCAGAGTCGTTGAACGAAGCATTCGTCGCCGCAGGACCCATCGAGGTTGCGTACTACCTCGTCCACGCGATCGGCGAGGACGATTATCGCGCGCAGGATCGAAAGGCGGCCAGGCTGTTCGCCGAAGCTGCTGCTGCCGCGGGTGTTCATCGGATCGTGTACTTGGGCGGTTTCGTACCCGACGAGGAGCTTTCGGAGCACCTCGCGAGCCGCGCGGATGTGGGCGAGGCCCTCGACGTCGAGGGTGTCGAGGTGGTGTGGCTGCGAGCGGCGATCGTCCTGGGCGCCGGTTCCACGTCGTTCGAGATGCTGAGGTATCTGGCCGACAGGCTGCCGGTGCTGCCACTGCCGGGGTGGCTCGGTCATCCTGTGCAACCCATCGCCGTCGACGACGTGCTGTTCTACCTACTCGAGTCAAGGTCACGGGTGCCCGCCGGTGCGTACGACATCGGCGGCCCCGACGTGGTTCCCTACCGCGATCTGGTGTTCGCCTACGTCGAAGCTGCTGGGCTCACGCGTATCGGGGTTTCCGCTCCGGGAGTGCCCACCGCGCTGGCCGGCCTCGTCATCGGCAAGATCATTCCCGTTCCCGATGCCCTCGCAGAGGATCTGGTCGGGTCGTTGCACAACACGATGACAACATCCGAGCAGGCGATCCTCGACATCGTCGGCGAACCCCACGGTGGCCGCACCACGATCGAGGAGGCGATGCGACGCAGTGTGCAGGGAACCGTCGGAACACCGCCCGGTGTGCGGGCGCTGAAGGACCCCCTCCGATTGGCCGCTACCGACGCGGCATGGTGCGGTGGGGATGCACTCGGCATCCGCCGCTACGGCGTTGCCGCTTCGTCCGGGCAGACATGGGGACTTCTCGAATCGCTGGGAGCGCGAAATTTTCTGTACTCGTGGCCGGTAGCGGCGGTGGTTCGTACCAACCTCGACGTAGTCGATAGTGTTTCGGACCGCGCCAAATCGGTGATTCGCCGAGTGCTACCGGGTAGGTAGAGTCGAGAATTCAGCAACGGAGGTGTGATGGCGACCTGGCAGACAAGCGTCAGAGATGTCGTCAAGTCGGCACTCGTCGAACGAGTCGATCGCGACCACGACGAATCCGACAAAGCGTTCCTTAGGCGTCGAATCGTGGTGGTCGTCACACTTGTCCTCGGTGCAACGCTGTTGGGCTTGTCGTTGTCCGTCGACCCGGGTGACACTGCGTTCTACCCGTTGACGCTCGGACTGGCAGCGACGTGGTTCATCGGCGGATTCGCCTCGGGACCGCTTCATCTGGGCCGAATAGCGTTCAACAATTCGATGAGACGACCGGTGATCACGCCGATCCTCATCGGACTCGCCGCCGGCGCCGTATTCGTGGTGGGTGCGCTGATCGTTCGACAGATCCCACCGCTCGCGGACTTCACCGAAAACGTCCTCGCTCACGCCCGGTTCGGACCGCTCGCTCTTATCGTTTTCATCACACTGATCAACGGCATTGCCGAGGAAGTGTTCTTCCGGGGCGCGCTCTTCGCTGCCATCGGCAGGCGCAATCCCGTGCTGATTTCGACCCTGGTGTACACCGTCGTCACACTCGCAAGTGGCAATCCGATGCTGGCATTTGCGGCGATCACACTCGGTTTCGTACTCGGCTTGCAGCGGCGGGCCTCCGGCGGCATTCTCGCGCCCATGCTCACGCACGTGGTGTGGTCGACGGTGATGGTGTTGGCATTGCCACCGCTGTTCGTGTCCTGAGCCAGTTCATGTCCTGAGTCCACGGCAACATACCTCAGCTCCGGATATCTCATCCATACGAGTCCGATGGCCGAATCTGTCCACTCTGAGCTACATTGTGCAGGTGAGTGAAAACCTCGACCGGATAGATCGGTTGATCATCGACGAACTCGTCGCAGACGGCCGAGCCACCCTCGCGAGCCTGGCGGAGAAAGCCAGCCTTTCCGTTTCCGCTGTGCAATCGCGTGTTCGCCGGCTCGAGTCGAAACGCGTCATACGCGGATACACAGCCCAGGTCGATCCGGAAGCGGTAGGTCGGGCACTGTCTGCCTTCGTTGCCATCACCCCCATCGATCCTGCACAACCCGATGACGCCCCCGCACGACTCCGTCATATCAGCGCTATCGAGTCTTGCCACTCGGTGGCGGGCGAAGAGAGCTATGTTCTTCTGGTGCGCGTCGAATCCCCCCGCAGCCTCGAACACCTCCTCCAAGAAATCCGTGCAACGGCAAACGTGCGCACACGCAGCACCATCATTCTGCAAACTTTCTACGATCGATGACTCGGCCGGTAGTCCGCAGAATCGCTTCCGCTGCGCTGTCGTACGGCGTGGTCGGGCTGGTGATGTGGCTCCTCTACCGAACAGTCGGGAACTCGGGTTCCGTTTCCCGTGCGGTCGACTCCATCACCGCAACTCAGCTCTTGGTGGTCTCGGGATTGGGCCTGCTGTACCTGGCCTCCATGTTCCCTCCGATGCTCTACACGCTGCCCGGATTGACCATGCGCCAGGCCGGGGTCGCCCGGACGGCGTCGCAGGCGCTGGCCAACACCGTGCCCGAAGGGGGCACCGTCGCAACCGGTTTGACCTTCGCGATGTATCGATCCTGGGGCTTCGGACCGACCGACAGTTCCACCTCAATCGTCGCCATCGCAATCTGGACAAATCTGTCGCGCTATGTGCTGATGGCGGTGGCGTTGGTCGTGATGATCCTCCTCGGCTCGATCACAGGTTCGGCGGTGGCGATCGCGGTGGGCGTCTGCGTGATCGTGACGGTGGGGTGTCTCGCCGTCGCTCTGGTGATCACCAATGACGGCTTCGCTCGACGGACAGGGCTTGGCCTGACCAGAGTTCGCAGCTGGCTGGCCGGTCGGATCACCCGCATCAGTCCCCGGGACATGGACCGGGTGGTCACCGACTTTCGTCTGCACCTACTCGGCCGAGTGCAGTCTTGTTGGCGGTCGTTGACCGCAACGATGGTGCTCTCGCAACTGCTCGGGGCACTTGTCCTCGGTGTGGCCGTGAGAATGTCGGGGCTGGGTCCGGACGAGATCGGGGTGGACCGCATCGTCGTCGCGTTCGGTGCGATGTGGCTCGCCGCCTTCATCGCGCCGACCCCAGGCGGGCTGGGAGTTGCAGAAGCCGCGCTCGTGGCTGTACTCGGGGTGGGCTTGGCCACCGACGCACAGGCGGAACTCGTGGCCGCGGTTCTTCTGTTCCGGTTTGCGACCTGGCTGCTTCCCATCCCGTTGGGTCTCATCGCATACCTGTACTGGCGACTGACCCATAACTGGCGGGTGCAGGTCGATCAGCTGCCCAGCGAGCGCCAGATACGGTCCGAGGACAACGGCAGCTCGTAGAGACGGGTACCGACCGCATCGCGTATCGCGTTCGCCAACGCGGGAGCGACCGGGTTGTAGGGCGACTCGCTCATCGACTTCGCACCGAACGGGCCGAGCTGATCGTAGGTGTCCGCGAAGTACACCTCGGTTCGAGGAATGTCACTGAACTGCGGCACGTGGTAGCTACGAATGGAATCGGTGATCACTGTGCCTGCGCCATCGGTGCGCATCTCCTCGTAGAGTGCGGAGCCGATGCCTTGCGCTACGCCCCCTTCGACCTGACCGCGGCATTGCTGAGGATTCATGACGGTTCCCGCGTCCGCGCTCTGGATGGACTGCAGAATTCGCACCGTCCCGGTGGACGGTTCCACCGCGACTCGGAACGCCTGCACATTGAAGGCGAGAGATCGGGGAACGCCGCCGCTGTCACCGTGCGTGCGAAGCGCTCCGCCCGCAGCGACAAGGATGTCCTTCAGCGAAACGATTCGGTCGTCGTACGCTACGCCCTCCCGCCCGAGTTGCCCCAGCCGATCTCGGTAGCCCGTGATGTCGGCACCGAGCGCCCGCACTCGGTCGGACATAGCCCTCGCAGCGGCGTAGACGGCTTTGCCGGCTACCACTGTGCCCGCCGATCCGAATGCGCCGGTGTCGTAGGTGGTGGCATCGGTATCGGACTGACGCACGACGATGCGGTCGGGTGAGGTCCCGAGCTCGGTTGCGACGATCTGAGTATGGACGGTGGTCGTGCCGTTGCCGAATTCGGCAGTGCCGACACCGATTTCGTAGCACCCGTCGCTGCGTATCGTGATCGAGGCCTCGGCATGGTGGCCGCGCGGGGGAATCGTCGCGATCATGGCCACGGCCATGCCCTCGCCGACCTTCCATCCTGGGGGCGCCGGATCGCCGTTGCCCGACCTCAGCGCCTGCTGCGCAAGGTCCAGACACTGATCGAGTCCATAGCTCCCGAACATCAGATCCTCGCCTTCGACGTGGGCGGCGACCAGCGGATCACCCGGGACCACCACGTTGCGTCGGCGAAACTCGAACGGGTCCATGCCGAGTTCTCGGGCGAGATCGTCGAGCGCGGACTCGACGGCGAAAATGACCTGGCCGAGGCCGTATCCGCGGAACGCGCCCGAGGGGATGTTGTTGGTGTACACGGACTTCGCGTCGACCCGTTTGTTGGCGCACCGATACACCGCCACGGATTCACCGCAGCCATGGAACATCACCCCCGGGCTGTGATTGCCATAGGCGCCGGCATCGGTGACCACGTCCACGGAAAGCGCGGTGAGGGTGCCGTCCGATCGGGCCGATACCCGGACGTCGACCTCGAACGGATGCCGGCAGGGAGCGACGGTGAACTCGTCGGTCCGCGAGAACTCGAACTGGACCGGAGCGCCGGTGCGGAGTACAGCGAGAGCCACGATGTCCTCGGTGAGCAACTCCTGCTTCCCGCCGAATCCGCCCCCGACGCGCGCAGTGAACACACGAACCCGATCACGTTCCAGACCGAAGATCTCACAGATCTCATCGCGTACGAGGAAGGGGACCTGGGTACTGGTACGCAGTGTCAGCCTGCCGGAATCGTCGATCCACCCGATGGTGCCGTGCGTCTCGAGGTGTACGTGTTGCACCCGCTGCGTTCGCCAGCGTCCGGACACCACGACATCAGCCTCGGCTATCGCGGCGTCGACATCGCCTGTGGCGCCGTGCAATTCGGCCACCAGATTGCGCGACGGGTCCGCGATGCGAGACTCCGGCCCCTTGTCTCCGTGCAGGAGCGGAGCCCCAGGCCGCGACGCGGCCTCGGTGTCGAAGACAGCCGGAAGTTCCTCGTATTCGACGACGAGAGCACGGCAACCCGCCTCTGCGGCGGCGAGTGTCTCACCGACGACCACCGCGACGCGTTGGCCCTTGAACCGCATCACCGTGTCGATCACTCGGGTGTCGTCCGGGTCGTCGGCTCGCTGGTCGTGCCGCGCCGTGGAAAATGCTCGATCGGGACTGTCCGCGGCAGTGAGGACCAGCCGAACACCAGCGAGGGACTCGGCCACGGACGTGTCGATGGAAAGCACGCGCGCGTGCGGATGCGGGCTCGCCAGCACGCTGGCATGCAACAGTCCGGTCGGTGCGTAATCCATGGTGTACGGCTCGGTGCCGGTGACAATTCGCGCTGCGGCCGGGGCGGACAACGACCTGCCGGATGCTGCACCGTCGGTGGGTTGTTCGATGTTCGATACCCCGCGGACCGCGTCCTCGATAGATCGGTAGCCGGTGCAGCGACACAGATTGCCCTTGAGACGCTGGGGCAGTTCGTCGATGTCGCCCTCGGTGAGCGCCGATGTGGTGACCACCATTCCAGCTGTGCAGAAACCGCATTGGAATCCGCCGGCCTCGACGAAGCGCCGCTGTACCGGGTGCAGATCCTCCGGCGTGCCCAACCCGGCGACCGTGACCACCTCGCGCCCCGCAGCACGAAATGCTGGGTACATGCACGAGTGCACCGGCTGCCCATCCACCAGCACCGAGCAAGCCCCACAGTCGCCGGCGTCGCAGCCCTTCTTGACCTCGAAGTGAGAGTGCTCCCGCAGCAGCGTTCGCAGGCACTGCCCCGGTCGCGGTGAACACTGCGTGGACTTACCGTTGATCTCGACCTTCATCTCAACTCCTCGACGATCTCGCGGGCCGAGCTCACACTGATGTGCCGTCGCCAGTCGGGGGCGCCGTGCGGGTCGTCGTACCACGCCGAGTCCGGAATCTGCATGGCGAGCTCGCGGCCCAGGGCCGCATCCGTGGGAAGCGTCGGAAAGCGCAGGACGTAGGGCCGCACCGTCGACGCGGTGACCGACAGCACGAACGATCCATCGAGGTCGACCCGCCCGATGATCACCGCTGCCGATCGTCCGAGCGGGGAGAGTGCGAGTTTCCGAAAAGCTGTCCGCGCCTGCAGAGCCCGGTCCGGCAGATGAATGCTCCGAACCACATCACCGTCCCGCAGCGAGTGCGTGTGCGGCCCGGTCACCAACTCCGCCACCGGGATGCGATAGTCGGCGCCGTCGGGACTCCATACCAGCGCGACGCCGTCCAGGGCCGTCGCCAGCGAAATCATCGCGCCCGCAGGCAGGGCTGTACAGATGTTGCCACCGACGGTGGCGACCTTCCATATCTTGAACGAGGCGAGCAGGGCTGTGGCGCATTGGTGAAACAGCACCGTCGCCGGCCATCGGTCGAACCGGGCCAGCGCCAGGTGCTCGATGGTGCAGGTGGCTGCGATGTCGAGTCCCGTCTCGTCCTCGACGAGCGGTTCCCAGCCCAGCGCCGTGATGTCGACCAGAGTCCGCAGATGATCCTGCTTCTGCGAGAACAACCACGTTCCGCCGGCGAGGACGGCGGTGTCCGATCGCCCCTCGGGCAGCCCGGATCTCTCGCCTGGGACAACCACGTCTTCTATCGTTCCGAGGTCCATCTCGCACCTCCTTCGCTGTATCGAAACTCTAGTGAACATCTGTTACGCCGGAGGTGTTGTGACGCGATACGACGGAAACCCGACCGAAACACCGCGCGGTTATTGTCCGTTCATACAAAGTCGTCCGGTTCAGGGGGAAATGTGCAGGTCAAGGACTTGCTCGAGGTACCGCACTTCGGTATTCGGATGCTCACCACCGATACCGAAGCCCTCGAACGTACTGTGCGATGGACGTTCACGACCGATCTTCCCGACCCGTCGCGATACATCGCGGGCGGTGAACTCGTCATCACAGGGCTGGTGTGGCGTCGTTCGGCCGCGGATTCCGAGAGGTTCGCTCGCGCCGTGTTCGACTCCGGGGCTGCGGCCCTGGCGGCGGGTGAGGGTTTGCTCGGCCATATTCCCGACGATCTCGTCGAGGCGTGCGAGCGATACGGGCTGCCGCTGCTGGCGGTCCCGGATTCAGTCTCCTTCGGCGACGTCACGGAGTTTCTGGTCGGCAGGGTGGCGGGCGACCGGATCGCGACGTTGAACGCATCCTTGATGCGTCAGCGGCAACTGCTCGCAGCAGTGGCCGAGGGACGTGCCCTCGACGAGCTCGCGCTGCACACCACGCGCGAAACCGGCATGCAGTGTTTGATTTTCACCGCGACGGGGCGCCGACTGGTGATCGAGGCGACACCGCTGTCCGATTCGGATGTCGACGCGCTGACTCATCGCGCGCTCTCGGCCGAAAGCCTGCCCGCTACCGTGACCTTGCGCGACGAGCGGGCCGGGGGCCGGGCGCGCACATTCAGCATCTTCGGCGTCGGGGCATCGTTGTCCATGCGCGCCACGCGGTGGTTCCTGGCGGTGGCGGGCGACTTCGCCACGTTCGCCCCGGCGATCACCGACGCCTTCGGTCAGCTCGCCGCGATTGCCGCGCTGGACCGAGCGCGCAGGGAAGAGGGCAGGCTGGTCCGCCGCGAGATCGCCGATCAGGCCGTGCGCCTTCTCGAGGGTGGCAGCGAGCGAAACGGGCTGCAGGGGTTCGGTAGGGAAACGTTCGTTCGTCTTCGTCAGGCCGGGGTGGATCCGGATAGTCCGCTGGTTGTGATCAGTGCGGCCTTCGTGGGGCGCAGCGATGCGAACGAGCTGCTCAGGACGCTCCTGCTGGATACGCTCACCTCGTTCGGTGGCGGTTGCGTTGGCGGTGGGAGCAGGGGGGACATCGTTGGGATCGTGGGCACGAGGGACGTCGACATCGTGCCGGTTCTTCGTACGCGGTTGCGACGCCTGGCTCCGGGTATCGGGCGTAGCCGGTTGGTGGTCGGGGTCAGCTCCGAGGTCACCGGTGCTGCTCTCGAAGGTGCCGTCGATGCTGCGCGGCACGCATTCGACGTGGCCAGAGCCAGTGATCGGCAGGTGGCGATCGTGACGGCCGGCGACCTGGACTCGGCGGTGTCACTGGTCTCGATTCTCCCCGACAGAGTTCGGCGCCAGTATGCAGAACGTGTCCTGGGTCCGGTTCTCGAATACGACGTCGATTCGGTTCTGTTGTCTACGTTGGAGGAGTTCCTCGCTCAGGGCGGGTCGTGGAACAAGACCGCCGAGGTGCTGCACGTGCACCTCAACACCGTTCGCTATCGCATCAAGCGGGTCGAGGAGCTCCTGGGTCGCGATCTCGGGTCCACGACCGACCGACTCGATGTGTACCTCGCGCTGAGGTCGGTGGGGACGTCGACCAGGGAGCCTAGAGACCAGGCGACTTAGAATTGCAGCATGGCTTTCACGGGAATACCGTTCGCTGCACTCGATTTCTACGAGGACCTCGAAGCGGACAACAGCAAGGTGTGGTGGAACGCCCACAAGGAGGTGTACGAGCAGGAGGTCAAGGCGCCGATGAAGGCATTGGTCGCCGAGCTCGAGCCGGAGTTCGGTGAAGCCAAGCTGTTCCGGCCGTATCGCGATGTGCGTTTCTCCAAGGACAAGACCCCCTACAAGGCCCACCAGGGCGCATTCATAGCACGAGGCCCCAGTCTCGGCTACTACGTGCAGATCGACCCGGCCGGGCTGTTCGTCGCCGGGGGTTTCTACGGCGCCAGTGCCGAGGGTGTCGCTCGATTTCGCGAGGCCGTCGACACCGAGGTTCGCGGAACCGAACTTGAAGGCATCGTCGCGGTGATGGAAAAGGCTGGGTTCGCGCTGGGAGGCGACCAGCTCAAGACCAAACCGCGCGGCTACGACGCCGACCATCCGCGCATCACCCTGCTGCGCCACAAGACGCTGACCGTCAGCAAGCACTTCGGTTCACCCGGATGGCTCGAGACTCCGAAAGCGGCTGTGCAGGTCAGGGATTCGTGGCGAAAGATGACACCGTTGGTGGAATGGGCGGAGCAGATCCTGCGTTAGACGGCTCCGCCGCATGTGCGCGAAAATGCATAGTGGGGCATGTATTTCCGCTCACATGCTCTGGAAGGTCCGCCAGGCACTGCCCGCCTCAGGAGCGTCCTCGCGCTCGACGGTTGCCTGGATGAGACCGTACGGACGGTCGTCGGCGTTGAACACCTCGTTTCGATTCTCGACGCCGAAGCGACCGGTGTCGTAGAGGAAATGGTGTTTGTTCGGCGCCGACATCCGGATCTCGGCGATGTACGGGTACTTCTCGAGCACAGCCGCACCCATCGCATACAGCGTCTGTTGTAGTGCGAGCGACTGAAGATTGGCGAAGCGTTCGATCATCGCGGCCTTCACTCCGGCATACACAGCGTCCCAATCGATATCGGTGTGGGTGTAGCGCCACTGCGCGGTCAGTGATGTCGCCATGACGCGGTCGTGCGTCGGCTCCAACACGGTCAGCTCGTCCTCGAGGAAGCCGGAGAACTCGGAACCGGTCGACTTGAGGATGATCAATTCCTTGAAGCCGCTGATCACCGAAGTCTTTCGGTCCTCGCCCGAGCCCTCGACGGTGACGGCCGACGTTCTGATCTCTTCGCCCTTGCGTGTCCAGGTGTGATCGTGCTCTGCGCCGTCGATGACCACCCGCTGCCAGGCATACTCCTCCAGCTCGATGCTTGCTGCTTCGACCGGGTCGACATCGTCGACGTAGTGCCGGGCGAGGTCGAGACCGTAGCTCTCGATGTGCAGCAGGCCCTTGGACTTCGCATACGTGTACGCGGTCTGCTTCTGAGTGTCGGTGGGTAGCACGTTCGACTGATCGCCGACGAGGTGGGCGGGGGAGAAGTCGCCGCGGAGCGCGCTCGATACGTTGATGTCGTGAATCTCGTGCCGTGGCGTGTCCCGGTAGATTCGCACCACCCGGTTCTCCGCTTTCCCGTACTGGTTCGCCCCGAGGACGATCTTTCCGGTCAGATCAGTCATGTCAACTCCCGCGATAGGTCGAATAGGCATACGGCGACAACAGCAATGGGACGTGGTAGTGGGCGTCGGTACTGGTCACGGTGAACGATATGGACACTTCCGGATAGAACGTGGGCACGTCGAGTTGTGCGAAGTAGCTGCCGGTGTCGAAGGAGAGCCGGTATACCCCGGGTTCGAGTGGACCCGGCGCCAGCTCGGGCACCCTTCCGTCCACATCGGTTGTCGTCGTGGTCAAGGCTTCCGCGCCGGTGCCGAACAAGGACACCGCGACCCCGGCGGCAGGGGTGCCGTTCATTGCATCGAGCACGTGGGTGCTGAGCCCGCTCATTCCTCCGGCCCCAACAGTCGATTCAGCCGAATTCTGTTGATCTTCGCCAATTCCACACGCAGCACCCGTCGCTCGGTTTCCGGATCGTTGCCCAACCTTTCTTCGAGGATAGCGAGCAACTCTTCGGCTGATCTGCCCGTGGCGCACACCAGATATACGTGGCCGAATTGATCCTCGTATTTCCGGTTCGCCGCGGCGAGCTCGGTCAGTAAGTCCGATCCGGCGCGCTGCACGGCTGCCTGCTCGCGTTGGGAGGAGGCATTGTCTGCTGTGCCGCCGATCCGTGGATGACCGTCGAGTGCCCGATCTATCTCGGCCTCCGGCAGCTCGGCGAGCACCCGTTCGGCCCGGTCGAGGAGCTGATCCCGAGTGGTGAACGGACGCGATCCAGCGACGCGGCGCGCCCAGATCGACGACGAGCAGCACTCGAACAGCGCATGCATCGCCTGCCTGTCCGAGAGTCTGTTGAACCCCTCGAGGCCGATCCATTCGTGTAGCACGGCAGTCTCTCTATCTGTGCTCGGCGAGCCGACCGAAACGGGCGGACGCGATCGGGTTGGCGTCGGCGACGAGATCGTCGAAACGGTAGTTGGCGATCTTGGCGATCTCGATCATCGCAAAGGAACGCTCGGTAGCTGTTGCGTTCTCGATCCGCGACCAGCCGTTCGCGAGAACGCGATCGTAGCGCTCTGTCTCGCGCGCGCAGATGACCAGCGGGAAACCGAAGTGCTCGCGATACTCGCTGGCCAACTCGACGATGTTCTCGTGCTCGTCCTCCTCTAGATTGGACAGGCCGGTGTGGTCCGCCGCATTCAGTGTGCCCGTCGCGTCCTCGCTGCCTAGGTCGGGATAGTTGTTGATCAGTTCCAGCTGTTCCTCCGTGGTGCCGGCCAACAGTGCTGCCTGGAAAGCTTCCCGAAGGCCGTGCGCGTCGGCGAAAGGACGCTGCTCGTAGGCACGCTCGACAACCCAGGGTGTGCCCTGCACGAGGCCACCGAAGGTCGACGCGAACTCCTCCGGGGACATCGCATTGACCTGTTCGAGAGTGATGCCCTTACCCGGCCCGCCGGCGACGGTCCTGCCGCGACCTCCGACATGGAAGAACAGCACGTTGAGGACGATCGCGCTGACTGCCCCCAGCACGATGCCACTACCGAAGAGCATCTCCAACCACGCAGGCACGCCTTGCGAGACCGTCGGCTGAATCGTGACCAACATGGCCAGACCCAGGCTCGTCGCGACGATGATGAGATTGCGGTGGTCCGTGAAATCCACTTTGGACAGAGTTTGGATGCCGACCACTGCGACCGTTGCGAACAGCGCGAGAGCGGCGCCGCCGAGCACCGGCGGCGGAATGGAAGCCACCACAGCCGCGGTCTTGGGTAGCAGGCCGAGGAGAATCATGAACAGCCCGGCCGTGGCGACGACCCATCGGCTTCGAACCCCGGTCAGACGTACGAGTCCGACGTTCTCCGAGAACGCTGTGTACGGGAACGAGTTGAACGTGCCACCGATCGTGGTCGCGATGCCGTCGGCCCGCAGCGTCGCCGCGATGTCCTCCTTCTTGATGCGCTTGCCGACGATTTCGCCGGTGGCATAGACGCTGCCGGTGGTTTCGACGGCGATGATGAGCATGACGACAATCATCGAAATGATGGCCACCAGGCTGAATTGAGGGACGCCGAACAGGAACGGCTGGGTGAAGCCCACCCACGATGCCTCGCTGGTGCCGTCGAAGTTCATGTCTCCCAGCAAGAACGCGACGGCACTGCCGATCACCAGGCCGAGCAGCACCGCGATCGTCGCCATGAATCCCTTGAAGAACCGTTGAATAAGCACGATGATCAGCAACGTGCCGATGGCATACGCCATCCACCGTCCGTTCGTCGGATCCTGTTCGTGGGTAGCCGGATTGGTCACTGCGTCGTTGACGGCTACGGGAAGCAGTGCGACGCCGATGATGGTGATGACGGTTCCGGTGACGACCGGTGGGAAGAATCTCAGCAGCTTGCTGAAGTACGGTGCCATGAAGAACGTGAAGAGGCCGGCCACGATGACTGCACCGTAGACGTACAGCAGTCCCTCTGTGCCGCCGCCGTTGGCCATCGCGATTGCGATCACCGGCGAAACGCCCGCGAAGGTCACACCTTGAAGCAGCGGTAGGCGCACACCCACCTTCCAGAAGCCGACCGACTGAATGATCGAGGCGATACCGCACGTGAACAGGTCGGCGTTGATCAGATGGATGAGTTGCTCGTTGGTCAGTCCGATCGCGCTGCCGATGATGATGGGCACCAACACGGCACCGGCGTAGAACGCGACGACGTGTTGGAAGCCGTACGCGGCCAGCTTGGGAACAGGCAGGACCTCGTCGACGGGGTGAACACGGCGACGCTTGGTGGGTAGAACGGACATGTGGACACCTCGCGGTAGCAACCAGGGCATGAATTCCTGCCACGCTGCAGGAGAAGTGCTATCAGAATCCGGTATCGGGGCGGTTGCCGCGAGTCGAGCGCGCACAATATTCGAGGCAGTCACGAGCCGCGTGTTGTACGAAGATCCAAATGGAAGGTTGCTGGGTGTCAGAAGTCGCGGTTGGAATTGTTCTCGCAGCGGGGGAGGGTCGTCGATACGGCTCGCCCAAGGTGCTCGCCGAGGACGGTGGCTGGCTCGACACGGCCGTCAGCGCTCTCCTCGGTGGCGGTTGCTCCAGTGTCCTGGTGGTTCTCGGTGCAGCCGACGCCCCGATGCCCGAAGGTGCCCGCGCCGTCCACGCACCGGATTGGGCTTCGGGACTGAGTGCATCGCTGAAGGCGGGGTTGTCGGCAGCGGGTGAGGCCGAGTTCGCCGTCGTCCACGTTGTCGATACCCCCGACGTGGGACCGGAGGTGGTACGCGCGGTGCTCGGCGCCGCGCGCTCGGAGCCCTCGCGCCTGGCCAGGGCGGTGTTCGCCGGCGAGCCGGGGCATCCGGTGGTGTTCGGACGCGAACACTGGGCGGATGTCGTCGTCGCTTCCACAGGCGATTCGGGCGCGCGCGCTTTTCTGGCTGCCAGATCCGACGTCGCACTCGTCGAATGCTCCCACTGGGCAACCGGGGTCGATCGTGACTTCCGCTGATCGGGGTCCCGACAGGGACGCCTCGATGCGCAATCACCAGGCAATGACGAGGGCGGCGTACGACACCGTGGCGAAAAGCTACACCGAACTCGTTGCCTCGGACCTCGGGGACAAGCCGCTCGACCGTGGTCTGCTGGCAGTGTTCGCGGAACTGGTCACCTCGGGCGGGGACGGAGCTGTGCTCGACGCCGGCTGCGGATCGGGGCGCGTCGCCGAGCATCTTGATGGTCTCGGGTTGGCGGTGACAGGAATCGATCTATCGCCCGAGATGATCCGCCTCGCATTGACTGCGTGTCCGCAATCGCAGTTCGTGGTCGGCTCTCTTCTCGACATTCCCATTTCTGCGGGACGATTCGATGGAATCGTTGCCTGGTATTCGATCATCCACACGCCGCCCGAACAATTGCCGATCGTGTTCGAGGAATTCGCTCGCCTGTTGCGGCCAGGCGGATCGCTGTTGCTTGCCTTTCAGATCGGCGACGAGCGGGTGCGGCTCGAAGATGTGTACGGGCACAGGGTCAGTTACGACGCCTACAGATTGCGGCCATCAAGGATCGCCGAGCAGCTGAACTATGCAGGCTTCGCGGTGGAGGTTCAGGTGATTCGCGAACCCTCCGGTGGTGAACGTCAACAGCAGGCCTACCTGCTCGCGCGCTTGTGAGTGCTTCGGGCTGATGGCCTTTGGCGGATGGTGCAAGGCGCAGTGGGTATTCCGGCTGTCGATCGGGATCGGGAAACGTGTCGGACCCATCGCTTACACTCGCAAGTATGTTCGAATCGGGGGATTTCGAGGGTGTCGCCATGGACACCGACGTGTGTGTCGCGGGGATACTCGGCGTGCTCGCGCGCGACGCTTACAGAGAGAACATCGAGCGTGCCCGCATCGTCGAATCGGTCTGCGAGGTAATCGAGTTCCGGCTCGCGGACGCGGAGAGGCGTTACGGGGACCCGTCCGATGCGCACCGCGAGGCACTGTGCGAGATCGCGACGGCACTGAACATCTCACTCGATGTCGCCCGCAAGCTCGTCGGGGTCGCCGAGCGCCTCAACTGGATGCCGCTGACCGCTATTCGGTTCGTGTGCGGGACCCTCGACTACACCAAGGTCTTGGTGCTGACCTCGATGCTCAGCAAAGCCAGCGAGGACACGATCAGAGCCATCGAACACCAATGCGTTGCGGCGGCGGAACGGCTGAACCCGCGATCGCTACGTAAACGGATCTGGCATCTGTGGATGCGGTTCGACGAGGACGAGGCAACCCGAGCACAGCACGAGTCGACCAAACTGGACGCGAGGGTTACCGTCGATCCGAAAGACCACGGTATGGCGCAGCTCACCGCGCACATGACGGACCTGCAGGGCGCCGAGGCCGAGCAGTTGATCTCCGAGATCGCCGACACGGTCTGCAAGAACGACCCACGCTCGCGCCCGCAACTGCGGGTCGATGGACTGCTCGCGTTACTGCACGGTGAGCATGCCCTCGAATGCACCTGCAGTACCGGTGCCGACTGCCCTGCCGCGGGACTCGCCGACGGGCAACCGCCCAGACGCGGGCATCTGCTGCAGATCATGATCGGGGTGGAGACCTTGCTGGGGTTGACGGCGGAACCGGCGTCGTTGCCGGATGGGATAGCGTTGAACCCGGAGGTGGTGCGCACCTTGGCCGGTGATGCTCGGTGGCAGGCGATTCTCACCGAGCTGGTCACTGTCCTCGAAGCATCACGCAGCCCTGAAACACCCGACAACCCCGGGAACACGGCCGAACCAGAGCCGGCACCGGATGAGCCGGGGACTCCTACTACCCCCGGCGGAGTGCCGCTGGCGTTGATGCGGGTGCTCGGGCGCGGACGGTCCGGTCCCGCGGCCGTGCTACCGGATTTCTCGTGTGTGGCGCCGATCGGTACGCCACCCGCGATGCTGCCCGACGAGACTGCGCTGAGTCGGTACGCTGCGGTGTTGTCGGCGATGGTGGAGCAGAACCCTTCGCATCCTGGGGTGTTTCCGGATGGTCACGGGGGTCTGCTGGTGCCGCCGGCTGCGGGGTTGGTGTATCGACCGAACACTGTGACCTCGGCGTTGGTGCGGATGGCGTACCGGTGCTGCGCGTTTCCCGGGTGTGAGGTACCTGCCGAGCGGTGCGAGCTCGACCACATCGTCCCGTTCGATCACGGCAGTCCCGAGGCAGGTGGCTGGACGATCGCCTCGAACCTGCAGCCGCTGTGCACCTGCCATCATCAAGCGAAGACCGCGCGGATGTGGACGGCGGTGATGCATGCCCATGGTGCGATCGTGTGGACCTCGCGCGCCGGGATCGTGCGGATCACTCTGCCGGAGTTCGCGTTACCCACCACCGTGCATCCCGTGCGGCGGAGCAAACGGGTGCCCGCGATCGATCACACCGAAGAAACGTGGTGGGAGAAGAACATCCCCGAAGGCCAGAACCCACCAACCATCACCGAGCAACGCGCTGCAACCGCCAACGAAGCCCGAAGCCGCATCCGAAAAATCCGCCGCAGATTCCGAGAACACACAGCAATACTCAGAATCCGCGAACAACACCAACCCCCACCGTTCTAGGGGGCGGAGGTACGTCGTTCGCCTTCGGTCCCGTTCCGAAGTGAATCAATGGGCCAGCGGCTCGCTCGTCGATGTCCGAGAACGTTGGGGCGGGTATTGACACGCCTCGCAAGCTGCGGGCACGATGTTCCCCATCGTCGCGTGTCGATGGCGGACTGCGTCAGGCATGGAGGCGTCGTACTGCCCGGAGGCAGCGTTGTCCATCTCGTTCGACCACACCATTGTCGTCTCGAAAGATCGAACCGAATCGGCGTCGTTCTTTCGCCGAATCTTCGACCTACCAGAAGCCCCGTCGTGGGGGTTCTTCCTCAACGTCCAACTCACCGACGGCACGCTTGTTCAGTTCGCCGAACCGCCATTCGACGATATCCAGTTCCAGCACTACGCGTTCCGCGTCGACGAAAAATTGTTCGACTCCGCATATGCGCGGCTCGTCGAGGATGGAATCGAGCACTGGGCTGATCCACGAATGACTCAGCCGGGCGTCGTCAATCACGGGCACGGAGGCCGGGGAGTGTACTTCCGTGATCCGACCGGGCACTTCCTCGAAATGCTGACCCATTCGTACCTCGTAGACGGTAGGCCTGCCTGAGGTCAGCAGTTCAGTCGATCCGCCAACTCCGATATCGAACCGGTGCTGTACGTCCAGTCGGAGGTAGGGCCGAGGTTGCTGCTCTGATGCGCACCGTGTTCGGTGGGGCGGCACACGAACGCGGTGTCGAAGCCGCAGTCGCGGGCTGCGGCGAGGTCGTCGTTGTGTGCGGCGACCAGCATGCACTGGTGGGGTTGCAGGCCGAGAATGTCAGCGGTGCGGAGATATGACTCGGGTGTCGGCTTGTATGCACGCACCGGTTCTGCGCCGAGGATGGCATCCCAGGGCAGCCCCGCGTTCTTCGCCATGTCGAGAAGCAAAGACACGTTGCCGTTGGACAGAGGCGCGACGATGAATCGGGACTTCAATCGAGTGAGTCCGTCGATCGAATCGGGCCACGGTGTCAGCCGGTGCCACACACGGTTGAGTTCGACGATCGTGCTCTCTGGCAGGTCTACACCGAATTCCGAAAGAACGACGCGCAAACTTTCGAGGTGCAGCACGTCGAGCCGGGTGAATTCGCGTGCGCCGCAACGGACCTGTTCCATCGACGGCTGATACAGGCTGCGCCACCGGTCTGCGAAAGCGAAGGAGTCGACCGAACCGGGCAACACGGCTGCGCACTGCTCCGCGACGCTGGTGCGCCAATCGACCACCGTGCCGAACACGTCGAACAGGAGGGCTTCGGTTTTCACTCGCGACCTTTCCGTTTGTCTTTCGATCGCTCACCGCCATAGACAACGGCGCCGACGAGAGGGACGAGCAAGAAGAAGAGCCAACTGTTCGAGACCGGCACCACGAAGAACAGAATGAGCGCGACGACTGGGGAAATGGACATGACGGTCTTGCGCCAATCCCAACCGCTATCCGCCGCGTCCTGGCCCGCCCGTCCGGCCGGCGCGTTCGACTTCGAGATGTCCAGCGGCCGCGACCCGGTCGGGGCAAGCGAGGGCGATGGCAGGTCGGTGAAGACGGAATCGAGCTGACCGCGTGTGAGCGCCCCTGCGATGACGGCACTGCGTTCATCGAACTCCGGCAGCGTGATTCGCCCCGCACTCAGGTGCTCGCTGAGATTGGACAATGCCTGCTCGCGTTCGGCCGTACCGATGCGAACGTCCGGGTTCTCTGTCATGAAAACAGACTAACCCGGACGTCGCTCGATCTCGTGAACCTGTGCGCAGCTACTTCAGTTCGGCGAGGACCGTGCCCTGCGTAATGGCCGATCCTGGGGAGACGGTCAGGCCGGTGACGATGCCCGCTTTGTGAGCGTTGACCGGGTTCTCCATCTTCATCGCTTCGAGGACGGCGATGAGATCGCCCTCGGCGACTTCCTGGCCTTCTTCGACGGCGACCTTGACCACGGTGCCCTGCATGGGTGCGGTGACGGCGTCACCGGACGCAGCTCCCGCCCCGGCGCCGCCGCGCTTGCGTGGCTTGGGCTTACGGCGGATCGCGCCGCCGGCATTTCCACCACCAGCTGCACCCCCACCGTTACCGAGGGAGAACTGTCCCGGAAGCGACACCTCGACGCGCCTGCCGCCGACCTCGACGACCACGGACTGACGTGGAAGGGCCTCGTCCTCTTCGAGGGGCTCGCCCGCAGTGAACGGGGAAACCTGGTTGTCCCACTCGGTCTCGATCCAACGAGTGTGGACATCGAAGGATTCGCCGTCGCCGACGAACGCGGGATCGGAGACCACGGCTGCGTGGAACGGGATGACCGTGGCTAGGCCTTCGACCTTGAACTCGGCCAGTGCGCGACGCGAACGGGCCAGAGCTTCCTCGCGGGTGGCGCCGGTGACGATCAGCTTGGCGAGCATGGAGTCGAACTGGCCACCGATCACGCTGCCGGATTCGACACCGGAGTCGACGCGCACACCCGGACCCGAGGGGGCGACGAACGTGGTGACCGGACCGGGTGCGGGCAGGAAGCCGCGGCCGGCGTCTTCGCCGTTGATGCGGAACTCGAAGGAGTGTCCGCGGGGTTCGGGGTCCTCGGTGATGGAGAGCTCTTCGCCGTTGGCGATGCGGAACTGCTGGAGCACGAGGTCGATGCCGGAGGTCTCTTCTGTGACAGGGTGCTCGACCTGCAGGCGGGTGTTGACCTCCAGGAAGGACACGAGGCCGTCCTGGCCGACGAGGTATTCCACGGTGCCAGCGCCGTAGTAACCGGCTTCCTTGCAGATGGCCTTGGCGGAGGAGTGGATCTCGGCGCGCTGCTCGGCGGTGAGGAACGGTGCCGGGGCTTCTTCGACGAGCTTCTGGAAGCGGCGCTGTAAGGAGCAGTCGCGGGTGCCGGCGACGACGACGTTGCCGTGCTGGTCAGCGATGACCTGTGCTTCGACGTGGCGGGGCTTGTCGAGGTAGCGCTCGACGAAGCATTCCCCGCGGCCGAATGCGGAGACGGCTTCGCGGGTGGCGGAGTCGAACAACTCGGGGATTTCTTCGCGGGTGCGGGCGACCTTCATGCCGCGTCCGCCGCCGCCGAAGGCTGCCTTGATGGCGATGGGGAGGCCGTGCTCGTCGGCGAAGGCGAGGATTTCGTCGGCATCCTTGACGGGCTCGGCGGTGCCGGGTACCGACGGGGCCTTCGCGCGGGCAGCGATGTGGCGGGCGGTGACCTTGTCGCCGAGGTCGCGAATGGACTGCGGGGACGGCCCGATCCAGATCAGTCCGGCGTCGATGACGGCCTGGGCGAACTCGGCGTTCTCGGAGAGGAAGCCGTAGCCCGGGTGGATGGCGTCGGCGCCGGACTTCTTCGCGGCGTCGAGAACCTTGTCGATGACCAGGTAGGACTCGGCCGACGTCTGACCGCCGAGGGCGAAAGCTTCGTCGGCGAGGCGAACGAAAGGTGCATCGGCGTCCGGTTCTGCGTAAACCGCGACACTGGTGAGGCCGGCGTCCGCTGCCGCTCGAATCACCCGAACTGCAATCTCGCCGCGGTTCGCGACGAGAACCTTGGTGATACGCGCACTGGCATGGCTGGGCACTGAGCCTCCTGAGGTGTCGAGTGTTCTGTGCTGGCCGTGTGTGCCGCACGTTACTTCATCTCTCCGGAGTTTAAGCACAGCCCGGATCGGCATCCCAACTGGATGCTGATTTCGACGAACTCCCCGAAAATGCGAGCCTCACCTACTGATCGGTAGGGATCGGTCCGATTGGCGCCGTGCCAATAGGGTGGCCGCGAAGGCCGTGCTCGGGCAGGGTGGCGCTACCTGTGTCGACCACCTCGTCGAGAATTCGACGCAGAGCGCCGACGTACTGATGCACGTTGGCGGTCGCGGTTTCGGTGTTCGGATATCTCGCGGCGATGTTGAGTCCCCGCGGAGTTCTGTTGATCCAGAGGTACACGTCGTGGTCGTAGTGCTTGCTGCGGAGTGCGCGCGCGTTCCACTCGTGCCAGTGATCGGCCATCGGCGCGAACCGCACGTCCATGAAGGAGACGACGAAGCGCGGCGTCGCGCTGGTACCGAGGGCCTTGAACACCCGGTCGAGGGGTACTCGCGCGAGAGGTTTGGTCCTGTTGACCTGATCCGAAGCCTTCGCGACGATCGACGCGAAAGAGTCTGCATCGGCGAGGTCGAACGCGAGCGGACACAGGCCGACGAACCACCCGAGAGAAGAGACCCACTGTGGTTGGTCGCGCGTGTGGACGGGACTGATCGTTCTGAACTCCGTGGTGCCGGACAGTTCCGCGCCGGCAACCGCCAGTGCCGCGAGGAGCCCCGCGAAGAGGCTGTTGCCCGTCTTCCGGCATGCAACAGACAGAGCGTCGGCGCGCTCGGCGTCGAGAATCCACGCCGACAACCCGCCCTGGGGAGTGGTGGGTGAATTGGGCTGGCCGATATCGAGGGGGAACGCTGGGAATTCGCCGTCTCCGTCGTCGAGGAATTCCTTCCACGCCACCACTGCATCGTGCGTGTGCTCGAGTTCGGCGTGGATTCGCCGCTCCGAGACGCCGAAGTCGAGGTAGCTGCCCGCCTCGAACAGGTCCGCAGGTCGCCCGTCTTTGGCCTCGGCGTACAGAACGGAAATCTCGTGAGCGACGAGCGCGGTGGAGAAGCCGTCGATGATGGAGTGGTCGGCGGCGAAGAAGACGGTGATCCTGTTGTGCTCTCCCGACGGCCGGGTCGGTTCGAGAGGCTCGAGCGTCACGAAGGCGTACGCGGGCCAGGCCAGTGGTGAAGTGTATTCGTCGAACAGATATTGCAGATGGTCGAACACTTCGTCGGACTGCGCGCACGGTTCCTGTTCGACCTGCCAGATGTCGATGGCGCCTTTGGCGGCCGTGACGCGCGAAAGCTGACCGGATGGCTCGTCGATCGAGGCGTGCGAACGCATCGACTCGTGTCGGTCGATCCATGCCAGCACCGCCCGTCTGAACGCGGGCTTGTCGAGCGGACCGTCGATCTCGAAAGCGGCCCCAAGCCAGCTTTCACTGCCTCGGCGGGGGCTGGCGTGGCTGTGTCGAAGGTGCGCCTCGTGGACGTAGGACGTCGGGCGGTCATCGGGCTGCCACCCGGCCAGGGCGGGGGTGGCGGCGTGTGGGCCGACGCTGGGAATCCACTCGGTGATGGTGCCCGCTGGGATGGCGTAGTCCGCCAGCTCGGTGAACTCCATGCGGCACTACCATTTCTCGATCGATGACGGAAGATCGGACGAAACGGCGTGAGGGCTCGCTCGTCCGGTCGCGAGTCTACCGAGTGCAGGTGAATCGATCAAGACGACCCACGTGGGCGTCCACGGGGTCGTCTCGATCGACGTGACTACCTCAGGTGCCGCTTGATGCGCGTGAGCATCGCCGACATTCCGCGCAGTCTCAGCGGGCTGACCGCATCGCCGAGGCCGAGCGCGAGATAGAAGTCGTCGGGCACGTCCAGAATCGCGCGGGCGCTGTGCCCGTGCAGTCCCTGGTGCAGAATCGATGCGAACCCACGGGTGGTCGGCGCCTCCGGGGGAGCGCTGAAGTAGAGCTGCACATGGTCGGTGTCGGCGGAATCGACGGACAGAAACAGCGGGGACTGGCATTCCGGGACCGGTTCCATCGCCGCCTGTTCCAGGTGGGCAGGCAACTCGGGCAGCTCGCGACTGAACTCGAGAAGAAGCTGCAGCTTGTTCTGCCCGTCGACGGCCGCGAAGTCTTCGACTATCTCGGCCAAGGACTCAGGCATCTCCGCCATCTCTACTGCTTGGAAGGTGCGTCGCCGGGCTCGTCGCCGCGAGCGATGGGCACACGCACGGCATTACCCCACTCCGTCCACGATCCGTCGTAGTTGCGCACCGAGCTGTGGCCGAGGAGATGCGTGAGAACGAACCACGTGTGGCTCGATCGCTCGCCGATCCGGCAGTAGGCAATGACTTTTTCCTGGGCGACGATCTCGCCGTAGATCTCGTCCAGTTCGGCGCGCGTGCGGAAACGTCCGTCGGCTGCCGCAGCCTTGGCCCAGGGGATACTCACCGCGGTCGGGATGTGACCGCCCCGCAGCGCGCCTTCCTCGGGGTAATCGGGCATGTGGGTACGTTCGCCGGTGTACTCGGCAGGCGAGCGCACATCGATCAGTGGGATGGTGCCGAGGCTGCTCAGGACATCCGACGCGTATGCCCGAATCGGTGCATCGTCACGCTCGACGACGGGGTATTCGGTAACAGGGGAGTCCGGTACGTCGAGCGTCGTCTCCCGGTTCTCGGCCAACCACGCGTCGCGGCCACCGTCGAGCAGGCGTACATCCTCGTGGCCGAAGAGCGTGAAGACCCACAGTGCGTATGCGGCCCACCAGTTGCTCTTGTCGCCGTAGATGACGACGGTGTCATCGCGCGAGATGCCCTTACGGCTCATGAGTGCTGCGAACTGCTCACCGTCGATGTAGTCGCGCTCGACGGGATCGTTGAGGTCGAGATGCCAATCGACCTTGACGGCGCCGGGGATGTGGCCGACGTCGTACAGCAGCACGTCCTCGTCGGATTCGACCACCTTGAGGCCGGGAGTTCCGATATGGGCGGAGAGCCACTGTGTGGACACCAGGCGGTCCGGGTGCTCATAGTCGGCGAACGTGGGGGTGGGGTCTGCTGCGATGGGCACTTCTTCTTCGCTCCTACGGGGGATCGATTCGAGCTGACACTGTCGATCCTAGGCTGTCGTTCCGGTGAGCGAGAGTTCCCGCGATTGCTCGGACTCGACAGACACCGCCAGTATCGCCTCTGTCAGGGCCGCGGCGAACTGTTGCACAACGCGGTGTGCCCGCGGCGTATCGGGAAAGCGGGCCCGCAACGACAGTCCTTCGTCGGTGCGCGAGATCCAGAACTGAGCGTCGTCGGCGGTGGTGACATTGCTGATGTGGTGTGCGCGCCGCGCGCTCGCACCGGCGCCCGGCAGCGAACGGTAGTCGACGTACGAGATCATGAACACGTCCTCGCGAGTCCGCACGAACTCCTCGCCCAGCGCACCGAGAATCCGCGAGATAGGAACGGTGGCAAGCGGCAGCGCCGCGCGGAACTCGGATCGGGCGGATTCCAGCGTATCGGCGAAGCTGTTGCCGACGGTCACCGTCATCGGCGCATTGGTGGTGAACCACCCGACCGCGTGCGCGAATCGCTTCTCGTGCCGGGTGTGTAGCGGAAACAGCAGGGGAAGCCGGCGGGGCCCGCCGATCTTCACGCACGCCTGCGCCATTGCGGCCGCGACCGCAGCGAACATACCGGCGCCGAGCGTGCGGCAATGCTGCTCGAAGGATTGCGTCGCCACCGCCGAAGCGAGCGCATGCACGGTCGTCTCTTGCGGCGCCTTCTCGCCCGGCGCGACGCCGAGATCGAACGGAAACGACGGTGCCCCGCCACCACAGTCGGAGACGAAACGAGACCAGGCAGCAATACGTCGGTCGGACAGTGGGACGGCCGGCGTATCGGCTTCCATCGCGCAGTACTCGACGAAGCTCCCGGCCGGGTCGAGTTCGGCCGTACCGCCTGAGGAGTAGGCCTGATAGAGGGCAGACAACTCCTCGACCGCTACGGTGATCGACACCGCGTCCACATGCGCGTGATCGAATCCGCACACGATCGTCGAACTCTCGCAGCGATCCACTGCCGCAAAACAATACGAGGGATGGCGCGATGGGTGACACGTCGCGTCTAGACGGGCGCGCAGATGCGAGGCAAGACCATCGCCGTCGTCGAACCCGCGCACGGCGGGGTGCCCCACCCGAACATCGGCTGCGTTGTGCACGCGCCTGTCGATGCCGGGGCCGTCCCCGGGGGACGTGCTCGCGGTGAACGTGGTTCGCAGGGCGGCATGACGTTCGATGAACTGCGAGATCGCCCAGGTCGCGGCATCGACGTCGAGACGCCCGGGCACCTCGAACGCCGCCGCGATCCACACGGTCGGGGAGGGCGGGCCAGCACCGAGGGCGGGCGAGAGGTGAAATGTCTGGTTGAACGACGGCGGAATCGCTGATTCCTCACCCGCGCCCAGCGCTACCGGCCACTCGAGATACGTGCCGGGTTCGATACGAAACTGCGCGATCGAGGTGACATGCATCCCTCAGCTGCCCACCTTGTCGACCGTACGCACCGCATACTCGCCCTCTCGGGCAACCGTGCTGAGAACGTACTGCAGATGATCGTGGTAGCGCTCGACCGATTCCGTTGCCGTGGGGTTGTCGGGAATTTGAGCACACAGATACAGGTTCTCGTGATCGCGGTTGACCCACATAGATGCGTTGGAGGTGCTGCCCTCGCCCGTGAAGTGTCGAGCGCGGGCGTCAGCGGGACGACCGACGCCGGGAAACCAGCGGAAGTCGATGTACGAGAGCATGTTCGGGCTGACCGCAAGCTCGTCGCCCAAGGTTCCATCCGCGGCCAGGGCGCCGAGGACTGCGTGAACGGGTGCCTTTCCGATCTGTTTGGCCCTGTCGAACCCATCGTGTGCTCGCGCCGCGACCCCGGAGAACGTCCGGGCGTCCGCGACGTCGAACGCGACGGGAGCGAAGTTGACGAACCATCCCTGGGACTGGCCGTAGTCACCGAGGTGCCTGGTGCTCAGCATCGTGATGCCGAAGTAGCTTTCGCGCGCGGCGAGTTCGTGGTCGGTCACGGCCACTGCGGCGAAGATTCCGCTGCTGATACGAGCACCCGCGGCCTTGCATGCGCGCTCGAAAGCAGCAGTTTCCTCGGCGTCCAGCAGATGCCGTTCGGCGACTCGGACCTGTCCGCGTTCACCCGCGGCCAGTCCGAGGTCGAGAGGGAAACGGGGCATCTTCCCGTGGTTTTTTGCGAATGCGTCTCTCCACGCTGAGATTTCGGGTGAGTCCGCGTCGTACTGCGCTGCACGGTCGCGCTCCTGTGCCGCGTAGTCGAGATGGCTACCGGCTGGAGCCGGTACCGGTGCCTCGGCTCCGATTTCGAGCGCATACAGATCCGCGAGTTCGCTGATGACCAGCGCCTGTGAGCCGCCATCGGTGAATGCGTGATCGGCCCCGTAGTACAGCGTGAAGCCGTCCTCGCGCTCGATCGCACCAACTACGAAACCTGGCCACTCGAACGCCGTTGCCTCAGCGGAGAATCGCGAGCGAACATACTGCTGAAACTGCTCGTCCGAGTCGAAGGAACCGGCCTCGCGCGGTTCGAAGGCGGCCACCGCAGGTTCGGCCAACCGGCGGTGCACCACGGTGTGGTCCACCTCGAACCAACACCGCAGTCCCTCGTGCCTGAGTACGTAAGCCGCGATCGCGCGCGAGAGCGCATCGCGATCGAGCACACCGTCGATCTCCGTGGCGACTCCGGTGTATGCATGATGAGCATCACCGCGTTCTGCTGCCGCTGCAGCAGCCCGCAGGTGGTCCTCCTGCAAGAAGGACGGCGGTGCAGGGTGCACCGGCGCTGCCTGAGCGACACGGACGGCGTCCATCGTCGGATGCCATTCGAGCAGACGGCCGGGCCTCGGCTTCCAATTACCCATTGCGGTGATGATCATTTCGGCTACCCGTGCTCCTATTCTCTGCCGGCTCCGACGGCGTCGACCACGGAGTCCAGCGCCTCGGTCGGCTCGTCGATGACTTCGGTCATGACCGTGACGAACTCGGTGACGAAGCGATGAACGTTCGTGGTCGAGACATCCGAGCTCGGGAAACGAGCGGAGATGTTGAGTCCGTCCAGCGTCCGGTTGATCCAGAAGTACACCTCGTTCTCGGCGTGGCACTCACTGCGCAAAGCACGCCCCTTGCGGGTCTGCCACTCGTGCCCGTCGGGCAGGAATCGCAGATCGATGTACGACACGACGAAGCGAGGTATCTCCGTCGAACCCAACAGTGCCGCTACACGAGAATACGGGACCACCGCCAACGCCTTGTTCTCGTTCGACCCGGCCGCTGCGCAGTGGATCGCATCGGCGAACGTGCGGGCCTCGTCGAGCCGGATTTCGATCGGCGCAATTCCGACATACCAACCCACGCTGGCCGCCAACTCCGGCGTGTGGCGCGTGTGCATCGGCATGACGGTGCGAAAGGTGCCGTCGCCGGACAACCGCGCATTGACGAGTGCGAGTGCTGCCAGAATGCCCGACTGCATGTTCTGGCCGGACGCACGGCAGGCCGCGTTGAACTTCTCCACCTGGGCAGCGGTGAGCAACCACGAGGACACACTGCTCTGACGGAGTGCCGGGCTCGCCGGCACAGCCGATTCCGCATCACTCTGTTCTGGAATTGCGTTCAGGGGCAAGGGGAACGCCGGGAATCGGCCTTCCTCGTGTGCGAGGAAACTGCTCCAGGCCGAAACTGCCTTGTCCTGTGGCGTCAGTGCTTCACCCACTCGGCGCTCGTGGGCAGAGAAGTCCACATAGCTACCGACTGCAGGGAGGCCGGGGTCGGTGCCGTCCAACGCTTGGGCGTACAGCCGATCGATCTCGTTGATCGCGTAGATCTGGCTGTAGGCGTCCATGACGGAGTGGTCGGCGGCGAAGACGATCAGGAACTTCTCGGTCTGCGGCGCGCTCGCGGCCACCCGCGGTTCCGGCACGACTGTGGCCATCACCAAATGCGGCCACAGCGTAGGCGAGACAGCATCGGCGAACCATGCCTGCAGGTGACCGAAAACCTGCGATTCGGTTCTCGTTCCGTGTACTGGGCGGTCTTCGATTCGAACGGCGTCCGCCTGCACAGTGTGTCGGCGCCAGATGCCGGTCGAATCGTCACGCTCGACGCGGGTGCGGAACGCCTCGTGCCGCGCGATGTAGCTTGCCATCGTGCGCCGCATCACCTCGACGTCGAAGCGGCGGTGAATCTCGAAGACGGTGCCGATCCACGATCCGTCGTTGCCTCGACTGCAGTGATCCTCGTGGGTGAAGGACACCGGTCGGTCGTCCGCGTTCCATGCCGAGGCGTCGGTGACCACGGGCAACCATTCGGTCAGCGTGCCGGCAGGTAGGGGATAGTCAGCCAGTTCCGTGTATTCCATCGCTTATCCAATTCCGAGCTCGGCCAGCCGAGGCTGGCTTAGGTGAGGGGGGTGAGCTTTCGTGCGTCGAGTTTCGGGTGGAGCGGACCTCGTACGGCCGAATTCATAAGTGTTCGCGCATTCGTTCTCGGTGAATCGAATTGACACGAACCGACCGTATGTAACGCCCGTGTGTCCGCCCCGGCGGCAATGCAAGGGTCGAACGTCCTCAATTCAGAGTAGGTCGAATGCCAATGTAATTCGCTATGCAAAAAAGTGTTGTTGATCACCGACGACGGGGTTGACGGAGGCGGTGACCGATGGCGGAAGCGGCATCCTGTGGAGGATTCGCGATGACGGCCGCTCGAATAGCGCTGCACATCAGCAGATTCAGGCAGTCTGAGGTTCCGACTTGCGGGACGTATCGCTGTGTGTATCGGGTGCGATGTGTTGTCGAACCCTGTCGACCCCGGGCATGCGGAGCCTTTCGAATAAACCTACCGATCTGTATGAACATTGTTCATTTGTTACGGCGCAGTTTCGTAGAGGCGTTACCGAGAATTCATCTCGCTCGCCGTTTTGTCCATGTAGTACGTTCTGCTAATGGCACGAATTGGATTTGCGGATCATTTGTTCCTGCGAATGCACCACGGAATCGGTAATCCAGTGTTCAATCAGTTTGTGTGGCGGTTCGACAACGCACTGCCCGACGCGGAGCTGAAGAAGCTGCACACGAATCTCTCGCAGGGATTGTTGGCGCGGGCGGTCCTTGCACCGATGCTCCCGACGGCACGCCACCGATGGGTGCAATCGGAGGAGTCGATGCCGTTGGACCTTGCGTCCACCACAATTGCTCAGGACGCCGTACGTTGCTGGGCGGAGCAACGGGTTGTCGACGGGCTCGACCCCGAGCAAGGTACGGGCTGGCAACTCGCCGCTGCCCGCATCGACGGCGGGGGGATGGTGCTGTCGCTGGTGTGTTCGCACATGATCGCAGACGGTGCGGCCATGATCGCTGCAGTACGCCAGGCCAATCAGGCACAACCGAGCGTGCGTGCCGCCGACCTGGGCTCCCGGCCGTCCCTGATCAGGGGGCTCGTCGACGACTTCGACGATACGATCGGAGAGCTGAAACCGATCGTGGAGTGGGCCGCCAGGACGGTGGCCGACGGTATCGCGGGGATCGGTCGCGCGCCGTCGCCCGGCGCCGCTCCCAAGCCCGAGCAGCCGCACCGCAGTGTCGTGGCAGGCAACAGTGATCTGTGGAGTCCCCCATACGTGGTGATCGAATGCCCGGCCGACGAATGGAAGGCAACTGCCGCGGAATGGGGAGGAACGTCGACGTCTCTGTTCATCGGAGTGATGACCGCACTGGCCGAACGGCTCGGCCGTGCGCGCCCCGGGGACGAACTACGGTGGTCACTGCCGTACAGCGACCGCGATATCGGCGATCTCGATGCCAACTCGACGAAGATCGTCCCGGTTCGGGTGCCGGTGTCCGAGACCGCGGACCGGGACCTGACTCGAATCCGGAAGGCCGTCAAGACCGCTCTCACCGAGTTCACTGCTCGTTTGCAGACCGGCAACGCCGCTGCTGCCGTGCCGCTCCAACTCGTGCAGATGCTGCCCGATTCGCTCGTCGCGCGAATGCCGATGCCGTCCGACGGCGCCGAGGGCCTGTGCTCGAATCTCGGTCGAGTCCCCGACGACTTCGCCATGATCGGTGGTTTCGCGGCTGCAAGTATCTCGGCACGAGCGATTTTCGCCGGAGCCGACCCGGCGTTCGCGCGTTCACTCGGAGGTGGATCGACGGCCTGGGCGTGTGAAACTGCGGACACGGTAACGATCACGGTGCACGGCATGGATCCGGACCGCATCAGGACGGACGAACAGATGCGCGAGGCGGTCGCTGCCGTCCTTCGCCGGTGGGACCTCACATATCGCTTGTGGTGAACGCGCGTTCGACGATGTCGGCGGACGCGCGAACTGCGTCTGCCGGTGGCGTCATCGACGCGGCCAGTTCCTGTGCCCGAGAGGCAGTTCGATCAGCGAGTAGAGTCGCCAGGCGCTCGGTCAGACTGTCCGTGTTCAGGGCCGAGAACTTCATCGAGACTCCGGCGCCGGTTCGAACGAGCGCCGCACCCCAGAACGGTTGGTCCGCGCTGAACCAGCAGACCATCGTGGGCAGCCCGGCGCGTATGCTCGCCGCCGTCGTCCCGGCTCCGCCATGATGAACTGCCGCTCGGCACAGCGGAAACACCGCCGCGTGGTCCACCGGGCCGGTGATTGCGAGAACCGATCCGGGCACGATTCGTACCGAGAGTGCGCTCCATCCCGAACTCACCACCGCGCGGTATCCGTTTCTGCGACAGACATTCTCGATCGTGTCCACCAGTGACTGCGGGTCGCGAACAGGCATGCTTCCGAACCCGAAGTACAGTGGCGCGGTCCCGTCGTCGATCCACGTGCGCAGTGGCGAGCCCACGCCGATGTCGGTACCCGGAGTGGTTGCGGTGGAGACGAGTTCGAGAAAACCGACGAACGGACGCTCATTCGCCCATTCGCGCTCGAGACCGGGGAACAGTGCACCGTCGTACGCCTGGATCTCGACGCCGCCGTACGCGGAAATTCTTTTCGGAAGGGGGGCCGTGGCGGCGCGCAGACCCAGATCGTGTCTCTGCTGGTTCTCCCGCTTCTTCATCGACCGCCACCGAGTTGTTTCCAGCAAGCGCCACGTCGCGCGGTTCACGGCCGCCGGGAGCTGCCGACCCGGTATCACCGACATCGACCCGTTGAGCCGAATCGGGCAGTAGTGCAACGCAATGAACGGAACGCCCATCGCCTCGGCTGTGTTGAATGCCATTTCCTGGCCCAGAGTGCCGGTGATCACAGCGTCGGCGCCGACTGCCATCTTCGACAATTGCTGCGTCATCTCGTCCCACCCGAAGTTGGCCAACTCGGCCAGCGCAGCGAGGCGCGTTCGGGGGTTTCGTGCCTTGATGCGCGTGCGGACCAGCTCCGACTCGAGCAACGCCTTGGTGTCGGGGCCGAAGGGGACCACGGTGATGCCGTCGGTCGATGCCGTGGCCGCGGCGGCGAACGGCACCAGATTCGGTGGTGCGCCGAATTCGATGGAGTGGCCACGACCAGCGAGTTCGACAGCGAGGGCCAGCCCGGGTTGGACATCACCGCGGCTGCCGGTGAACGGCAGAACGATCTTCACTCGAGCACTCCTTTGCCGCGTCGCCGGTCTGCAACGTACCCCATGGTGGTTTCGGGCGCGTAAGACGAACAGCCGCAACGCACTTTGCGTTGCGTCACATGTCTGTGGTGCGTTGCACCCGACGCCGATACGCTTGTCGAGTGAGCCGACTGACGTACGACGACGACCTGTTTCTCCGTATGGAGTGTGTGCTGAACGTCCCGGTCGTCAACCAGATCGTCTGGCGATTCGACGACGCAGTTCCGCGCGAGGCCGCGAACGCCATGTGGCGCAACCTGTCAGAAGGGCCCCTCGGTAGAACAGTCGAGCGTGTCCGTGTGCCAGGGGCGCGCGACCGATGGACCCGTGCATCCCACACGCTGCCGCTCGACGTGACCGATGCGGGCATCCCGGCGTCGCAGTTGGGTCAGTGGATGCGCGAGCGCGCCGCGACTGCGCTGAACCCGATCGATGGGCCGGTGTGGCAACTGGCATACACCACGATCGAGGAGGGTGGCTCCGCGATGTCGCTGGTCGCATCCCACGTCGTTGGCGACGGCGGCGCACTCACATCGGCAGCGATCGCCGCGATCGAGGGTCCGGGTGATCCCGAGGATTTCTGCTCGGCTTGGGATCGACCGATCGAGGCGGACGTGCGGGATGCGGCCGGTCAGTTCGGGGCAGCGGCACGGGGAGCCGCGCGAGTACTCGCGCGGAGTGTCCGCGGCGCCCTGTCCGGCTCGCCTGGCTCCGCCCCGGTGAGCGCCGAGCCGTCCGCTAGCGGCGCGGTAGTCGGCCCGTTGGCGGTCGGAGATTTCACGCCCAGCACCGTTGTCGTGGACTGTCCGACCGAGGAATGGACCGCTGCCGCAGCTGCCGCCGGAGGCAGCGCGAACAGTCTTCTGGTCGCAGTCGCGCTCGGCATTCTCGCCGGAAGCGGGCGGGTCGAGGGCGCGGCTCCGATCAAGGTGTCCCTGCCGGTGAGCACACGAGTGCCCGGGGACATTCGTGCCAACGCGACATCGGGAGTGTCCATTCAGGTCGAAGGTCACCAGGGGTATCGCGCCGATCTGTCGCAGATCCGGTCGAAGAGCAAAGCCGCATTCACGGCGCTCGCCGACGTATCCGAACCCACCTCGTTCGAGTTGGCCAAGCCTCTGATGCAGATGCTGCCGGACGTCATCGTCGCGCAGGCGTCCAGATCGGCCACAGCTCCGTTGTGCCTGTGCTCCAACCTCGGAGACCGCGGCGCTCGCGCTCGATCGATCGGCGGCGTGCCTGCGCGGTCCGTGGCCATGCGTTCGATCACCCAGAACACCACCGCCGAACTGCTCCGGCGGACCAAAGGCGGTGTGAGCGTGTGGTGGAACATATCGGGCGAGACGGCAACACTGTGTGTCACCGGTCTGGACCCCGATCACTTCCCGACTGTGGAGCACCTACGTGCGTTGATCTCCGACGAGTACGACAAGTGGGAGCTGACTCCCACGTACTGGTGAGGATATGCTTGTCCACCGATTGAGCAGCGAAGTTCAGCAGGGCCGCAGAAGGGGGAAGAGGACATGTCAGTAGTCGTGTTGTTCGGTTCGGAGACCGGTACGGCCGAGGAGGTCGCGGACAAGATCGCCGAGGTACTGGTGGACCACGACGCCGAAGTACGCGACATGCTCGAGTACGAGGTATCGGACATCGACACCGACGACTTCCACGTCATCATTTGCTCCACCTACGGCGAGGGCGAACTACCCACAGGTGCCGAACCGTTCTACGAAGCGCTCGTCGAGGACGCCCCGGATCTCACAGGCCTTCGGTTCGCGCTGTTCGGGCTGGGCGATCGCATCTACGAAGCGACATTCAATCGCGGCGGGGAGATCATGGCGCAGAAGCTGATCGAGCTCGGCGCGCAGCAGGTGCACGAACATGCACGCCACGACGGGTCGTCCAACATCAAGCCCAAGGCACAGGCCGAGGAGTGGGCCCAGGAGTTGACCGGACTACTCGCCGGCTGAGGACCACAGCTCGGCCATGGTGACGCCCACCTCGGCGAGCAGGCGGCGAACAAGCGGTAGCCCGATCCCGATGACACTGGACGGATCACCCTCGATGCGGTCCACGAACCAGCCGCCGAGGCCGTCCAGTGTGAAGGCCCCGGCAACCTCGAATGGCTCACCCGAGGCCAGGTAGGCCTCGAGATCGGCGCGTCCGGGTTCGCCGAAATGGACCGTCGTCGTGCTGCATGCCGTCACGGCCGCGACCACCGAGCCCCCGTGCACGCGCACGACGGCATGACCGGTCAGTAGCTCGCCCCTGCGGCCGGCCATCGTCTCCCAGCGTCGGCGTGCGACATCCACGGTGTGAGGTTTGCCCTGGAGCTCGCCGGCAATGGCGAGCATCGAATCACAACCCACCACCACGGCGTCGTCGAATTCACCGGCAACGGCCAGCGCCTTCGCGCGCGCGAGCGTAGTGACCACCAGCTCGGAATCTGCTGCGGACCCGAGCTCGGCCGCCAACGCATCCTCGTCCACGCCGGACACCCGCACGAGAGGACTTATCCCCGCGTTGCGCAACACACCAAGACGAGCGGGCGATGCCGACGCGAGAACGAAGCTGAGCACCGACGGATTCAGTAGCGCTGAGACGCGGCGAACGAATACGGCGAGAACGGGACATACGTACGGTGCATCGACGCCGGCGCTCCCCACAGTTCCGGTGGCCGAGAATCCACCGGCGTAGGCGCGGACGCCGCCGATGTCAGGACCGTCACCAGCGCCGCGATGTCCTGGTCGGTGGGATTGCCCGCGAGGATGCGAATCGCACCCTGCACGTCCGCGCTCGCCGCAGCGTCGAGGCCTGCAGTGTCGGTGCCGACTGCTTCGAGGATCTCGGCTGCATCGTCGATCACCACTTCCCGAGGCATGGCGTCGGCACTCATAGCGGGATGTTTCCGTGCTTCTTCGGGGGCAGAGTGACCTGTTTGCGTTCGAGCAGTCGCAGGGCGGAGACGATCTGTCCGCGAGTATGGCTCGGTGGGATGACTGCGTCGAGGTAACCGCGTTCCGCGGCGACGTACGGGTTGACGAGGGTGTCCTCGTACTCCTGCTGCAGGGTCAAGCGCAGCGCGTCGACGTCCTCACCGTTCTTCGCGGCTTCGAGGAGCTTCTTGCGATAGACGAAGCCCACGGCGCCGGAGGCACCCATGACGGCGATCTGCGCGGTCGGCCAGGCCAGGTTGACGTCGGCGCCCATGTGCTTGGAGCCCATGACGTCGTAGGCGCCGCCGTACGCCTTGCGGGTGATGATGGTGATCTTGCCCACGGTGGCCTCGCCGTAGGCGTAGAGCAGCTTCGCCCCGCGGCGGATGATGCCGTTGAACTCCTGGCCGGTACCGGGCAGGAATCCGGGGACGTCGACGAGGGTGATGATCGGGACGTTGAAACAATCGCAGGTCCGCACGAAACGGGCGGCCTTCTCGGAGGCGTCGATGTCCAGTGTTCCCGCGAACTGCGTGGGCTGGTTGGCGACGATGCCGACACTGCGGCCGTCGATGCGTCCGAAGCCGACGATGATGTTGCGGGCGCGCCCTTCCTGAACCTCGAGGAATTCGTCGTCGTCGAGGATGCGGCGGATGACCTCGTGCATGTCGTACGGGGTGTTCGGTGAATCCGGGATCAGGGTGTCGAGCTCGAGGTCCTCGTCGGTGAGGTTGTCCTCGATGGCGCCGCTGATGGGATCCGAGGGGAGCATGCGGGGCGCTTCGGCGCGGTTGTTGCTCGGCAGGTAGCCGAGCAGGTCACGCACGTAATCGAGCGCGTCCTGTTCGCCCGAGGCGACGTAGTGCGCGACGCCGGACTTCTCCATGTGGGTGTGGGCGCCGCCGAGCTCTTCCATGGTGACGTTCTCGCCGGTGACGGTCTTGATCACGTCGGGGCCGGTGACGAACATCTGGCTGGTGCCGTCGACCATGACGACGAAGTCGGTCAGGGCGGGGGAGTAGACGTGTCCGCCGGCTGCGGGTCCCATGATCAGTGAGATCTGGGGGATGACGCCTGAGGCCTGAACGTTTCGGTGGAAGATCTCCCCGTACAAGCCGAGGGAGACGACGCCTTCCTGGATGCGGGCGCCGGCGCCCTCGTTGATGCCGATGAGTGGTCTGCCGGTCTTGATGGCAAGGTCCATGACCTTGACGATCTTCTCGCCGTAGATTTCACCGAGGGAGCCGCCGAAGACGGTGGCGTCCTGGGAGAACACGCAGACGTCGCGGCCGTCGACGGTGCCGTACCCGGTGACGACGCCGTCGCCGAAGGGCCGGTTTTCGGCCATGCCGAAGTTCTGGCTGCGATGCCGGGCGAGGGCATCCATCTCCACGAACGAGCCCTCGTCGAGCAGGGCGGTGATGCGCTCGCGGGCTGTGAGCTTGCCCTTGGCGTGCACCTTTTCGATCGCGGCCTCACCGGAAGGCGCCATCGCTGCTTCGCGGCGACTCCGCAGATTGGCGAGCTTGCCCGCGGTGGTGTGAATGTCGGGCGCCTCGGCAGCAGTCGAGTCCTGAACACTGGTCATGGGCAATCACTTTAACCACGGCTGTGATGCGGATCCCTACCCAGGTCCATCAACCGGAGAAGCCGAGCAATGCTACCGATCGGTAGCGAGATCACGCCAGACGTGCGGTGGCAATATGCTCGGGGCCATGTGGACCAATCTCGAACGCCCTCCGCTCGACATCGCGGCGCTGCGCCGCGCACTCGTCGAGGGCCCCCAGGCGTCCTGGTCGAGACTCGACGTGGTGGACCGAACCGGTTCGACAAACGCTGACCTCTTGTCCCGAGCCGACACCTTGGCCGACCGGACCGCACTCGTGGCCGAGCACCAGGACACGGGCCGCGGCAGGCATGCGCGGCCGTTCTCGGGGCCGCCCCGGTCGCAAGTGCTGGTGTCGGCGCTGGTGAAGTTCCCCGGCATCGACCCAGCCGTACTGGGGTGGATACCGCTGTTGACCGGGGTTGTCGTCGTCGATGCCCTGCGCACGGTCGCGTCCGTCGACGCTGCGCTCAAGTGGCCCAACGACGTTCTCATCGAGGGTCGGAAGGTTGCCGGAATTCTCGCCGAGGTCGCCGCACACGGCGGCACACCGTCGGTGGTGGTGGGCATCGGGTTGAACGTCTCGATGACCACCGAGGAGTTGCCCGTCCCGACAGCTACCTCGCTGATACTCGAAAATGCCGCCGTGTCCGATCGCGACACCCTCCTGCGTGCCATCCTCCGCGGTATCGGGGCAGAGGTGGATTCGTGGAGGAACTCGCAGTGGAGCACCGACAGCCTCGCGCACCGCTACCGAGAGCGCTGCGACACGGTCGGACGTCGCGTGCGTGTCGAACTGCCCGGTGATCGGCAGTTCTTCGGAAAAGCCACCGACGTCGACGCACACGGCAGAATCGTCGTCCGCATGGACGAGACCGACGAAACGGTGGCGGTGGCCGCGGGTGATGTCACCCATCTGCGCGCCGTCGATCAGGAGTGAGAGACATGGGCTACCCACAGGACGCGCTCGCAGACACCGAAGACCTGCTGCTCCATCACCATCCGCACTGGAAGATGCTGGTCCTGCCCGCTGTGACGTTCATCCTCGGCACAGCAGTCGCCGGATTCGCCGTAGGCGTGATCTCGGCTCGACTCGACGGCACCAGCGCCACCATCGCCCTGGTCGCCACCGTCGTGATCTGGGCGGCAATCGTCGGGTGGCGGTCTCTCGCGCCGCTGATCAGCTGGAAGTGCACTCACTTCATCGTGACCGACCGCCGAGTTCTGGTGCGCCAGGGCGTCATCACGCACTCCGGCATCGATATCCCCATGGGACGCATCAGCAACGTGCAGTTTCGCCACGGTCTGCTCGATCGCATACTCAGGACCGGAACCCTGATCATCGCCTCCGCATCGGACGACCCACTGGAATTCGACGACATTCCACATGTCCAGCGCGTGCACTCGTTGCTCTACCAGCAGGTGTTCGACTCACTCGATGTCAGGCGTGACCGGTACGACGATGCCAGCGGGGAGGTGTCGGCGCAGGACGTCGCCGATTCCGCTCGGCCCGGTTGGCGCGGCGGCAGACGCAGATGATGCAGCATTCTCACAGGTTGCGAACGTAGGCTGACCGTCGTGACCGACGTGCTCCTGGCCGAAGACGACGAAGCGATTGCCGCACCACTCTCGCGGGCCCTCGGGCGCGAGGGGTACACGGTGACCGTGGAGCAGACCGGCCCGGCCGCGCTGCAGCAGGCGCTGGAGGGCCACTTCGACCTCCTGATACTCGATCTCGGCCTCCCCGGCATGGACGGACTGGAAGTGTGCCGACAGGTGCGCGCCAACAGCTCCGAGCTCGCGGTCCTGATGCTCACCGCGAGAACCGACGAGGTCGACTTCGTCGTCGGCCTCGATGCCGGCGCCGACGACTATGTGGGCAAGCCCTTCCGGTTGGCCGAGCTGATGGCCAGGGTCAGGGCCCTGCTACGCAGGCGCGGACCCGGGGAGGACACCCCGGTCGAGGTCGGCGGTATCAGACTCGAACCGGCGGCGCGCAGAGTCCTGGTCAACGGCGCCGAGATCTCGTTGGCCAACAAGGAGTACGAACTGCTCAAGGTGCTGCTCGATCACGCCGGGCAGGTCGTGTCCCGAGAGACGATCCTGCGTGAAGTGTGGGGCGACGCCGAGCTCCGGGGATCGAAGACCCTCGACATGCACATGTCCTGGCTGCGTCGAAAGATCGGGGACGAGGGCTCGGTCTCGGAGCGCCGGATCGCCACGGTGCGTGGCGTCGGGTTCCGCATCAACAGCGACTAGGGCCGGGCGATGCGCCGACGCATACTCCAATCGATTCTGGCTGTGGTCATCCTCACCGCCCTGCTGCTCGGCCTACCTCTGATGTACACCGCGTGGCTGTGGGTCGAGGACTTCACTCGCGACGATCTGCAACGCAGACTCGACCGGATGGCCTCGGAGATCCTGTCTCAGGAGGGGGCTTCGGGCATGGTCGTGGGCGCACTCGACACGAGATCGCTGCGGCTCGCGATTCCGGAGGCGGGACGCCTCGTCGTCGTGTACCCGACCCCTGGGGACGCCGCGTCGCAGGTCGACATCGGAGAGGCGTTCGTGCCCGCTCCGCTCGTCGAATCGTTGTCGTTGGGGGCGTCGGGTTCGCTGCGCCTGGAGGTCCCGTCCGAGGACATGCGAACCCTGCAGCAACAAGCCGTCGGAGCCGTGGGACTGGTGGTGTTGGGATCAATTCTTGCCGGCACCGCCGTCGCCGTCCTCACGGCGAAGCGTCTGGCCGACCCGCTGCAGGACGTCGCCCGTCGCGCTGCGCGACTTGCCGAGGGGGATTTCCGTCCCGATCCCCGGCGCCACGGAATCGCCGAACTCGACCGGGTATCGGAAGTTCTCGATTCGGCGACGGTGGAAATTGCCGGTCGACTGCAGCACGAGCATGCGCTGGTCGCGGACGTCTCCCATCAACTGCGTAGCCGGTTGACCGCTGTGCGGCTCCGACTCGACGAATTGTCCACCCACCCCGACCCGGATGTCGTCGGTGAAGCGAACGAGGCGATGGCCCAGGTAGATCGATTGACCGTCGCGATCGACGAACTCGTCCGGGCTTCTCGCAGCGAGGGCACAGCAGGCACCGAGGAGATCGGCGTGCTGGACGAACTGTCGGGGGTGATCGCCGAGTGGAAACGTAACTTCGAGGAAGCATCACGCAGGCTAGAACTCGTCGGCGACTCCACTGTGACAGCCGCTGTGACCGGATCTCGCTTGCGCGAGGCGGTGGCGGTTCTGGTCGACAATGCGCTCTCGCACGGCGGCGGCACGTGCACGGTCTCGGTTCGTCTGGTCCCGGCGATGGACACCACGGCGCTCGACTCTTCAGAACGACGGCGCGAGCCCTTGGCGTGTATCGAGGTCACCGACGAGGGCGCCGGAGTCAGCGACGAGCTGGCACCGCACATCTTCGATCGCGGATTCTCCGGAGCGGGATCGACCGGCGTCGGTCTCGCCCTCGCGCGTGCGCTCGTCGAGGCCGACGGCGGACGGCTGGAACTTCAGCGCCGTCGCCCCGCCCGGTTCTCGGTGTTTCTGACTGTGTCTCGAACGACCAGCACGCCTGCCCCGCCGGTGCGCGAACCACGCTAGCTGTGGCCGAGCTGTTCCTCGGCGGCTTCCTCGGCGGTCGGCTCGTAGTCGATCGACCCGGCGGCGACGCCGCGACCGTTCTCGTCGGGAAACGCGAACTTGCGCAGCGCCCAGAAGCGGAAAGCCATCTGCATCAGATTGCCGATGATGTAGTTGAGCACGAAGTCCACGATCACCAGCATCGTCAGGCTGGCGTGACCTTCACGAATGTCGAAGACGTTGTTGGCGATGAACAGGGGTGCCGCAGCGATGAGCACGCCCACCCCACTGATGGTGAAGAACAGCAGAGCCTCATGGTGCCGCTCGCGTCCGCCGCGATTCTTGAAGGCCCACTCCCGATTGAGGATGTAGCTCAGAATCGTCGCCATCACACCCGAGATGATTTTTGCGATCGTGGGCTTCGGCTCGAGCACGGTCAAGCTGAGGGAGTAGAAGATCGCAAGATCGAAGATCATGGTGGTGCCACCGACGATCGCGAACTTGATCAACTCGCTATGGCGAATCGCCATTTCCCGAACAGGGCCGGGGAGGCGATGAAGCACTCTGTCGATCGTGGGCACAACGGAGGAGTCTACGAAACGTTGGTGTGATTTCACGAACCGGCGCGCGGATCATCAGAGTCTTCTCAGAGTAGGGAGGGGACTGGCGGACGTCGAACGGTCCTCACATGACACGATATGAAGCCGTGACTGCTCCACGTTCTGCCTCCGGCGCCGCCAATTCGCCGCGCCCCAGTACCCCCCGCGCGTCCGATGCCGGGATGCCCGTCGTAGCGATGATCGGCGGGGGCCAACTCGCGCGAATGACAAACCAGGCGGCGGTTGCTCTGGGACAGACGCTGCGGGTTCTCGCGGCCGGCGCCGACGAGCCTGCTGCGCAGGTCAGTGCAGACGTCGTTCTGGGGCACCACGACGATCTGGACGCACTTCGCACGGTGGCAACAGGCTCGAACGCGTTGACCTTCGACCACGAACACGTGCCGACCGAACACCTCGACGCCCTGGTAGCAGCAGGTGTCAATGTCCAGCCGCCGCCCACCGCGCTGATCTACGCCCAGGACAAGCTGCGTATGCGCCGCAAGCTCCAGGAACTCGGGGTTGCCATCCCGGCATTCGCCGAGGTGACCTGGGTGGGCGACGTCACCTCGTTCGGGGAGGAGCACGGTTGGCCGGTCGTCGTCAAAGCCATCCGCGGCGGCTACGACGGCCGTGGCGTCTGGATGCCTGCCGACGCCGACGAAGCGGAAGCCATCGTCACGCGGCAACTCGACCTCGGGGTTCGGCTGATGGTCGAGGAAAAGGTGGCGCTCCGACGGGAGTTGTCGGCGATGGTCGCCCGCTCACCCTTCGGCCAGGGTGCGGCCTGGCCGATCGTGGAGACGGTGCAGCGCAACGGTCAATGCGCCGTCGTTCTCGCCCCCGCTCCCGCTCTCGGTGAGGACACCGCGATCGAGGCCGAGCGCATGGCGCTCGGACTGGCGGCGGAGTTGGGTGTCGTGGGAGCGATGGCGGTGGAGCTGTTCGAGACCGTGGACGGCGCGATCGTCGTCAACGAACTGGCGATGCGCCCGCACAACTCGGGCCACTGGACCATGGACGGGTGCCGGACGTCGCAGTTCGAGCAGCACCTGCGCGCGGTGCTCGACTATCCACTCGGTGACACGTCGCCACTGGCCCCGATGACCGTGATGGCCAACATTCTCGGTGCCCCCGAGGCGCCCGCCATGAGCATGGACGAGCGCCTGCACCACCTGTTCGCGAGAATGCCCGATGTGAAAGTGCACCTGTACGGCAAGGGCGAGCGCAAGGACCGCAAGATCGGTCACGTCAACGTGGTGGGCGCAGCGGGTGGGCATCACGGTGATGCGACCTATGTGAGCGGGATCACAGAACGTGCCCAACGTGCGGCTCACTTCATGTCGCACGCCGAATGGACCGATGGATGGGACCCACACGCATGACCGAATTGCAGGGACCTCAGGTCGGGCTCATCATGGGCAGCGACTCCGACTGGCCGACGATGGAGGCCGCCGCCGAAGCGCTCGCGGAATTCGGCGTGCGCTTCGAAGTAGGTGTCGTCTCCGCGCACCGCACACCGCAGCGCATGCTCGACTACGCGCGCAGCGCCGCCGAGCGGGGACTGAGCGCGATCATCGCCGGCGCCGGTGGGGCAGCCCACCTGCCCGGCATGGTGGCGTCGGCGACACCGCTGCCGGTGATCGGCGTCCCCGTCCCGCTGAAGTATCTCGATGGAATGGACTCGTTGCTCTCGATCGTCCAGATGCCGGCCGGTGTCCCGGTTGCGACCGTGTCCATCGGTGGAGCCCGCAATGCCGGACTGCTCGCTGTCCGCATTCTCGGCGCTGCTGATCCGGTGCTGCGGGAGGCGATGGCCACCTACCAGGCAGGGTTGGAGGCCATGGTGGCCGAGAAGGACGCAGCCCTGCGGGCGAAGCTTCTCGGATAGCACCATGTCCACGCGCGCACAGATACGCGATGCCGCTCGAGGACGTTGTCAGTCGCGGGTGGTGACGTACATCGCGTTGGGCTACGCCAGGTGCTGGCGCGCTGAGATCGGCTACGACGAAGCTGCTCGCCTATTCGTTGCCGCTGGTATGCGAGGCGGATTCGGCCGCGGTGGCACCACGATCGGTGGTGTATATCTCACGCGGCGCAACACCTCGGTGGCGGTTCTCCGGCACGAGGCCGTCCATGCGGACCAGTGGGCTCGGTACGGACTGTCGTTCGCGGTGCGCTACCTGGTCGAGGAACTCCGAAATCCCGGCGCCGCCAATCGCTACGAGATCGAAGCGGGACTCGCAGACGGGGGATATGCGGGCTAGGTGGTCATTGCAGCGAGCTGAGGGTCTTGCTCACCTTTTCGGTTTCGCTGCGGCGATCCACCTTGCTCGCGTCGGGGCGATTCACCTGCACCAATGACGAACCTGAGACCAGAACGGACAACAGTCCGTCGATCAATTCATCGGCGTTCCCCCAGGCCAGCGTGGACAGGACGCGATCGCCTGCAGCGAGTGAGTGAGCCTCGGCGCGGGCGCGTGCAGCAGTGAGGACTTCCCCGACGGACCGGCCTTCCAGGGCACCCTGCTGCCCGGACGGAGTGAATTGATCACCATGCACTCTGACCGAGCTGGCGTAATCGGTGACCCCCACTGGCAAGTCCGGGACAGGCTTCCCGAACGCATCGAGCGAGAACGCCAGAATCTCGGGCACATCCCCGGCCTCGTCGATCCGATCACCGTGAACGAGGGCCAGCTCGGCGTCGGGATCGGCGGCGAGGGTGACGTCCGCACCTGCCCACCATGCGCCGAGAAGCGCCGCCGCAGTCTGCCAGTGCGCGGGTAGCAGCACCGATACTCGCGCGCCGGGTTCGAGGCCGAACTCGTCGCGCAGAAGATTCGCGGTCTTCGCGGCCCAGTTGGTCAGTGTCACCGCAGACACCTCGACCCGCTCGCCGGTGCTGTCGTCGTAGTACGTCACCCGCGGGCCCGCCGGATCGGTCGCGAGAATTGGATCGAGCAGTTCCTGCGTCAGGGTCGTAGCCACATGACGAACCCTATCCGAGCGCGCAAAGCGAATCAGTGGACTGGCGGTTCAGTTGACGCAGGCCGGCCCGACCGAACCTGCGTCGATTGCAGGTGCGGAAGGTTCGCTGCCGGACGCCGCGAGGTCGGGCGTGCCCGTCACGTCGTCCGCCGGAACCACCGCACCGTCGGCGCCGGGTCCTGAGTAGTCGGCGGTGAGAACGACTCGAATCGTGTCCTCTGACAGCGTGTCATCGGAGCTGACCTCGAGACCACCGAGCGCCGCCGCGACCGAGCGCGCCGCATCACTGTCCGGATCACCGGCCTGAACAGTGCTGCGCGTAACCGAGGTCCCCTCGTAGTTGCCGACAGTGCCGTCCGTGTAGCCCAGGGCGCCGAGCGAGGTTGCCACGCCGCTCGCGAGACCGTCGATACCGCTGTCGTTGGCGACGTCGACGGTCACCGACGATGGGTCGATTTCCGGGGCGTCGGTCGATTCCGGCGAGTCCTGCTCGTCGGCGGTGCCGTCCAGCAGTCCTTCGACGTAGGTCCGAACCGAGAGCGGGTCGACTTCGACGATCGATTCGCCGTAGTCGGTCACGCCGTTGATGTCCACCACGGGAATGGTTTCGAACTTCACCTGCCCGCCGGCGAGGTCCTGCAACCTGGTTGCGAATTGCAGTATGTCCCAATCGTCGTCCAGAACCACCGAACGCTGGACCGCAGCGCTCAACTGGTTCAGTTTGCCCGGATTGCTCAGCGTTTGCGCACTGAGCACACTGCGCACCAGCGATGCCATGAATACCTGCTGCCGCACGATTCGGTCGAGATCTCCGCGGGGTAGATCGTGGCGCTGTCGCACGAAACTGAGCGCATTCGAACCGGACAGTGTCTGTTCCCCGGCCGGGAAGTTGGCGCCGGACAGTGGCTCGTCGACCGGCGCGTTGAGGCACACGTCGACCCCACCCACCGCGTCGGTGAGCAGAACGAAACCGAACAACCCGACCTCGGCGTAGTGGTCGACGGTGATTCCGGTCAGGTCCGCGACCGACTCGATCAGAGCCTCGCGTCCCGCCTCCGTCGACGTGGAGTCGGCCTCGGCGTCGGTGACGCCCTGCTGGACCAACTCGAGCCGCCGGGTCTCCTTGGTGGCGCCGTAGGCCGCGTTGATCTTCGACATGCCGATAGCCGGGACCTCGACGTAGGAGTCGCGGGGAATCGAGATCGCGGTGGCCGACGACCCGTCGTTGGGAACTCGAATCAGGATGATGGTGTCGGTGTTCGACGCGACCTCGTCACCGGCCCGCAGCGAATCCAGCTCGGCCTGGGTCAGCGCGTTCCCGTGCGCATCGGTGCGGCTGTCGGTGCCGACGATCAGAATGTCGACGGCGCCGTCGGCGCCGTTGCCGAGACCCAGACCGCCGGCGGTGGCGATGTTCGAGCGCAGTGAGTCGACGCTCTGCCACGCCAGGCCTGTCACCAGCAGGATCAGAACGGACGCGGCAGCGATTGCTATCCGAGGGGCCCGCATACGCCTGAGGTCCTGGGTGGGCCGTTGTCGCGCCGGAGCAGGCCTTTCTCGGGCCGGATCGGTCCGACGCCGGGGAGCCTGCCTTTCGGGTCGCTGTGCACGCTCGGAATACGCGGGATCGGAATGTCGACGAGGCCGACTGTGACGGGAGCGGCTGCGGGGCTCGCCTCGCGGCCCGTCCGACTCTCGTGTCACCTGTGGTCCTCTCGATGCGTTCTCTTGGTTTCGACTCCCCCCGATCCTCCAGGCTACTTGTGAAACGTCACTGCCTCGCTCAAGCAGCGGCGGCGTGCCACACTTTGCGACTGTGGCCAACATCCTTGTGACCGGAGCCGGCGGACAACTCGGCCGGCAGATCCTCGACCTCGCGAGCGGTGGTGACCGGACCGGTCGCACGGTCGGGGTCGGCAGTGCCGAGCTCGACATCACCGACACGTCCGCGGTCGCCGACGCCATCGAGCCGTCGATGATCGTGATCAACTGCGCGGCCTACACCGCGGTGGACGCCGCTGAGACCGATATCGATCGGGCAACGGCAGTCAACACCGATGGCCCACGCAACCTCGCCCGAGCCTGCGCCGCCTCTGGTGCGAGGCTCGTACACGTCTCCACCGACTACGTCTTCGACGGAACAGCAACGACACCCTACGAACCGGACGACGCGCCCGCGCCGCAGAGTGTTTACGGCCGCACCAAACTGGCTGGTGAGCGTGCCGTGCTAGCGGAGCTTCCCACTGCCAACGTGGTGCGGACGGCATGGGTCTACACGGGAACCGGGACGGATTTCGTCGCGACGATGCGCAGGCTCGAGCGCGAACGAGACGTGATCACCGTCGTGGACGACCAGATCGGTTCGCCGACGTACTCCCGCGATCTCGCTGCGGGGCTGCTGGAAGTGGCCGCGTCACCGGTGACCGGCTCGATTCTGCATTCGACGAACGCTGGGACTGCGAGCTGGTTCGATCTGGCGCGCGCTGTGTTCGCCGGGGTCGGGGCCGATCCAGAACGAGTAAGGCCGTGCTCGAGCGCCGAATACGTTCGTCCTGCACCCCGACCGTCGTATTCGGTGCTGTCCGGTGCCGCCTGGGAGCGCGCCGGCCTGACACCGTTCAGGGGGTGGCGCGACGCACTCGGCGACGCGCTGCAGTCGGCCCGACCGGCCACGACGTGACGCGCCGAAACCTGGGACCGATAGTCTTGCCCGCGTGAGTTCCAAGCTGGCCGTCGTTACGGTGACCTATTCGCCCGGGGAGTACCTGGATCAATTCCTGAGTTCGCTCGCGTCCGCCACGGACGAGAAACCGCAGGTCGTCATGGCCGACAACGGCTCGACGGACGGAGCGCCGGAAGCTGCCGCCGCGGCCTACCCGAATGCTCGCCTGTTCCGGACCGGTGCCAACCTCGGATACGGAGCAGCAGTCAATCGTGCTGTCGCCGAGATCGACGATGACATCGAGTTCATCGTCGTCGCGAACCCCGATGTCCGGTGGCATCGCGGCTCACTGGACGGCCTTCTCGCTGCCGCCGAACGGTGGCCGCGCGCAGGTGCGCTGGGACCGCTGATTCGTGAGCCCGATGGCAGCCGGTACCCGTCGGCTCGATCGGTGCCGGACCTCACCTCGGGCGCCGGCCACGCGCTGCTGGGGAAGCTGTGGCCTCGCAATCGATGGACTCAGCGGTATCGACAGGACAACGAAGCCGCAACCGAACGCGCCGTCGGTTGGCTTTCGGGTTCGTGTCTGCTCCTGCGGCGTTCGGCGTTCGACTCAGTGAACGGGTTCGATTCCAGATACTTCATGTACATGGAGGATGTGGATCTGGGGGACCGCCTCGCTGGCGCCGGGTGGCACAACGTGTACGTCCCTGGCGTCGAGGTCACTCACTCCAAAGGTCATGCGGCAGGACGGCATCCGGAGTTGATGCTTCCCGCCCACCATGCGAGCGCGTACAGGTTTCAAGCTGATCGACACCCACACGTATGGCAAGCTCCCCTGAGATGGGCGCTGCGCGCGGGCTTGGCGGCGCGTTCGAAGGTGGTTGTGGCTTCGGCGCTTCGGCAGCGACAGATCGATAATCCGGACAAGCGAGACAACAGAGAGGCCGACCATGTCAGCTGACATGAGCAAGACCACTGATGCCGTAATTCTCGTGGGCGGCAAAGGCACTCGCTTGCGCCCGCTCACGCTCTCGGCACCCAAACCTATGTTGCCGACCGCCGGTCTTCCGTTCTTGCATCACCTGCTCGCGCGGATCAAGGCTGCTGGTATCGATCACGTCGTGCTCGGGACTTCGTTCAAGGCCGAGGTGTTCGAACAGCACTTCGGTGACGGTTCCTCTCTCGGAATAGAACTCGAATACGTCACCGAGACCGAACCCATGGGTACCGGTGGCGGTATCCGCAACGTCCTGCCTCGGCTCCGCGCGGACAATATCGTCGTCTTCAATGGCGACGTTCTCGGCGGAACCGACCTGACTGCAGTGCTCGATACCCACCACCGAACGCAGGCCGACGTCACGCTCCATCTGGTTCGTGTCGGTGATCCGCGGGCCTTCGGGTGCGTGCCGACCGACGAGAACGGTCGCGTCACTGCCTTTCTCGAGAAGACGCAGGATCCGCCGACCGACCAGATCAACGCCGGATGCTACGTGTTCAAACGCGAGATCATCGAGACGATTCCGCACGACCGCCCGGTCTCGGTGGAACGTGAGGTCTTCCCGGCGCTGCTCGCCGAGGACAAACGAATCTACGCCCACGTCGACAGCGCGTACTGGCGCGACATGGGGACTCCGGAAGACTTCGTGAAGGGTTCTGCCGACCTGGTGCGCGGTATTGCACCGTCTCCTGCACTGAACGGCACGCGTGGTGAATCCCTCGTACACCCGAGCGCGGGAGTCGCGCCCGGTGCTCTGCTGATCGGGGGCACCGTGATCGGGCGCGGCGCCGAGATCGGTGCGGGCGCACGACTCGATGGCGCTGTCGTCTTCGACGGTGCGGTCGTGGAAGCAGGCGCGGTGGTGGAGCGGTCCATCCTCGGCTTCGGTTCGCGTATCGGACCGCGCGCGTTGGTTCGTGACGCGGTGATCGGCGACGGGGCAGATATCGGTGCTCGCTGCGAGTTGCTACGCGGGGCCCGCGTCTGGCCCGGAGTCAAGCTCCCCGATGGCGGGGTGCGCTTCTCCACCGACGTCTAGCGCCGGTTCGCCAACTCGACCAGGTGGTTGATGGTGTCCACCTCGGCAGCGGCGGGCAGGGAGTCCACGGGCCACCATTTCAGGTCGGTGGACTCCTCGCTCCGGACGGCCTGCGCACCCGCTCGTGCTCGCACGAGGAACCTCAGGTCGAGATGCCGTGTCGGTTTGCCCAGCGAGCACGTGATGGGATGCGTGTGGGCCGACAACATCTGATTGTCGATCTCCAGATCGTCGATTCCCGACTCTTCCCGCGCCTCGCGCAGTGCCGCGTCGACAACGGTCTCGTCGGATTCCTCGCAGTGACCGCCCAGCTGAATCCACCGCCCCACCCGCGGATGAAGCGTCAGCAACACGCGGTGACCGGACTCGTCCAGAACGAGCGAGGACGCGGTGATGTGACCGGCGGTGTTGGCGCGCAGGCAGCCCTCGGGGTTGCTGTCCAGAAACGCCAGCATGGTGTGACGCAACGAATCGGCATGCCAGCTCTCGGTGTTCCAGTTCGTCAGGACGGACAGGGCGGATTCGTGCAGGGAGCGCGCGGTCACAGGCTCAGATCTCCACGAGTCCGGTGCCGGCTTCTCCGGGCGTTCTCGGTTCGAGAACGCCAGTGGGGTGTCCGATGGCTATGGCGCCCATCGCCTTCCAGTCCGCACGCAATCCCAGCTCGGCACCGACGAGGTCCGAGACGAAAATGGTGGATCCGATCCAGCAACTGCCGAGTCCGCGGACGGCGAGCGAGACCAACAGAGCCTGCACGGCCGCTCCCGCGGCCACCGTGAACATCGTCTCCTCGGCCTTGGTTCGGCGCTCGTCGGCGTACGAGTGCGCACCGTCGGGCACGCAGAACGGAATAACCACCTCGGGGGCGTCGAACAGAATGTCTCCTCGGCCGACCCGGCGTTCGATGCGTTCCTCGGACCACCCGTCGCTCCGCAAATCCTCCCGCCACTGCGTCCGCATCGCCGTCAGCAACCGCGCCCGCACTGCTTGTGTGCGCACCCACACGAAGCGGACCGGGTGAGTGTGATGCGGGGCCGGGGCGGTCAGGGCGTCGGCGACTGAGCTGCGGATGGCGTCAGGGTCGACGGGATCGTCGGTGAAGGCACGTACCGATCGGCGGAGCAATACCGCTTCGCGTCGGCCACGGGTAATCGATTCCTCGGTGCCCAACCAGAACAGGTCCTCCTCGCCGGGGCGCACGAGATCGCGTGCCCGCGAACCGTCGTCGACGGGCTGGAGGCCGCGGACGACGGCGACCGGCACGGAACCGAGCTTTCCCTTGACGAGGTCGCCTGCCGCCGCGATCTCATCGGCAATGGCAACCTCGGTGACGACGAGTTCGTTGCCCTGACTGTCCTCGGTCCCGGAGTATGCGTGCACCACGGCGAGTCCGGCGCTGCCGATCGCAGCGTCGGTCTGACCGATACGCCAAGCCCTTCCCATGGTGTCGGTGATCACCACACCGACCTCGACGCCGAGCGAGCGGGCCAGGGCAGCTCGCAGTGCACGCGCGCTCGCATCGGGATCCTCCGGCAGCAGCGCGAGTTCGGCGCGATCGACGTTCGATCCGTCGATCCCCGAGGCGGCCTGCACGATGCCGAGTCGATTCTCGGTGATGAGGGTCCGGCCCTTTCGGGCGACGACACGGACGGCCTCGCGGTCGACGAGCAGACGACGAGCAGCGTCCCTCGCTTCGGGATCGATCGGTGCATCGACGAGGCGGCCCTCCACCTTGGAGACGACCTTGCTCGTCACCACCAGGATGTCGTCGGTGCGAATCCACGGGGCGCATGCGGCGATGGCGGCGGCGAGATCGTCCCCGGGACGGAACTCGGGGAGCCCCACAATGGGGAGCAGTTCGATGCTCGTGCCCGGTGCGTGATCGGACGGCACCGGCGCGCTCACAGGTTCAGACCGACGGACCGCAAAGCGGCAGCAGCCATTTCGGCGGTTGCGTCCGTGTCGGTCATCAACAACGGTGCGCTGACAACCTCGACACCGGGAATGGTTGCCTCGTCGGTCGAATGAATCATCCAGCCGTCGAGAATGCCGGTATCCGAACGCGCGCCGTAGTGGCGTCCGATGGCTTCCGCCGAGGTCTCGACACCGATGACCGACAGGCATTCGTCGGCCATTCCGCGTAGGGGCCTGCCGTCGATGACGGGGGAGAGGCCGACAACTCTCGCGGCGGTGGTTCGTAGAGCGCTTCGGATACCGGGCACAGCGAGAATGGCTCCGATGCTCACGACCGGATTCGAGGGAGCGAGCACGACGGCGTCGGAATCGGCGATGGCGTCGAGCACTCCGGGTGCCGGGCTGGCCTGCTCGGCACCGATATTGGCGAAGCTGTGCGTGGGGAGCTGGGCGCGGTACCGAACCCACCACTCCTGGAAGTGAATTGCTCGCTTGCTGTCCCCGCTGGGATCGGCCGGATCGGTCACCACGACATGGGTCTCGCTGCGGTCGTCGGTCACCGGAATCAAGCGCACTCCGGGTTTCCATCGGTTGCACAGCGCCTCGGTCACCGCAGAGAGCGGATAGCCGGTACGCAGCATTCGACTCCGGATCAGGTGGGTGGCGATGTCGCGATCGCCGAGACCGAACCAGTCCGGGTCGGCTCCGTACGCCGCGAGTTCGTCTCGAGCATGCCAGGTTTCTGCGATTCGACCCCACCCGCGGTCGGTGTCTATTCCGCCGCCGAGGGTGTACATGCAGGTGTCGAGATCTGGGCAGATGCGCAGACCGTGCATCCACACGTCGTCACCGACGTTGACGACAGCAGTGATATCACCGTCGGATCCTAGTAGGGCTTGCAGGCCTTGGAGGAATCGCGCGCCTCCGACGCCACCGACCAATACAGTCACTTTCACAGGTTCGAAGCCTATGTTGTTCCTCTGTTCGGTGGACGGCCGCCCGGCGAAGACCGAACGCGTCGGCTGTTCGGGCAGTTTTTTCGACACGACACGCACGAGACGGGCGCTAATCCGGGGTGAGCGCTGTTTTCGGGGCAAGAGATGGTATTGGAAAAATGTCCATCGGCTTGACCGCGACGTACCGGGGCGTGTCTAATCACATGTATGTCATTCCATGGTCACCGAGTGAGATCGCTTGCTGTGAACCTTGATTCGAACACGCGTTCCCATGCATCTTCATAACACGGAAGCGTGGAGTGAAGATCGAGGATATGTGTATGACACTGAATTCCGGCGCGGGGCACGGAATTCGGAACCGACCGAAGATTACTGCGCTATCGAATGGTGAGGAGGCGGAAGCGATGTACGACCAGCACGTGATACGTGAACGACAGGGCGAAACCCCTGCTCACCTCAGCGCGGTCAGCGACGCGCCGCAGACCGATTTCGACGCAGGCGCAGCACAGCGCGTCGGCGAAGAGGCTCCCGTGAATGCATCGGTTCCGGTCGATGCTGGGGCCGCATATGTCGGAGGTCGAGGGCTCGACCTCGTCCCCGACGAGAGCGTCGGCCAGGTGAGCGATGATGTCGACGGTGATATCGACGACGGGGAGCACTTGGCTGTCGTACTGCGCGAAGCCGAAAGGCCCACGCTGATGGCCATTCCCGGCTTCGATCAGATGTTCGAGGAAATCGAGGATCAGTGGCAGGAGCGCGCCCTGTGCGCGCAGACCGACCCTGAAGCCTTTTTTCCCGAGAAGGGTGGCTCGACCCGCGAGGCCAAGCGAATCTGCCTCGGATGTGATGTGAAGGACGAGTGCCTCGAATACGCGTTGGCCAACGACGAGCGATTCGGTATCTGGGGCGGATTGTCCGAACGCGAGAGGCGCCGCCTCAAGCGCGGAATCGTCTGATCCGTTCGTCTTTGCCGAGCGTGTCGCCTACATCTCGTCGTCGATAGCAGGATCCACCACGTCCGGGTCGACGCCCAGATATGTCGCCACCTGCTCCACCAGAACCTCGAAGAGAAGGTCTTCCAGATCGTCGCGGTGTTTCGCCCTCAGTTGTAGTGGTCGCCTGAACAGCACGATCCGAGCGCGTGTCGTCTCACCGCGTTTGTCGATCCCGGCCGGAACGAGTCGTGACAGGGGAACAGGTCCTTCCGCGACGACCTCAGGTGGCCAGTTCACCGACTCGGGGTCGATGGCTCGGATCTTCGGAACTTCGTCGACCGCTATGTCCAGTTTTTCGAGCCGCTCGTGCCATCGATGGTCGATTCGTGCGAATGCTTCGAGGACCGCGCGATCGAATCGGTCCGCGCGCGAGCGGTGACCGGGCACACTGCTCGGAAGTACGGGACCGCGGATATCGCGTCCGCGCCGCGCGGCCGATCGGGAGGTAGTGCTGCGTCGGGAACCACTCGGAGCCATGGCGTGAGGTTATCGCCGACCGCCCGCGGTGTGTCGAGCGGCTCGCTGTCGGACCGGGGGGATAGTCTCTGGGGCGTGAGATCACTGCGTGGATGCTGCAGGCCCGGCTGCAACCGATCGGCCGTCGCCACGCTCACGTATGTCTACTCCGATTCGACGGCCGTCGTGGGGCCGCTGGCCACGGTCGACGAGCCGCACTCGTGGGATCTGTGCGAAGTGCACGCATCCACGACCACCGCGCCCAAAGGGTGGGAACTGGTTCGCTACGAAGGCGGGTTCTCGACGACCTCGCCGGACGAGGATGATCTGACCGCTCTGGCCGAGGCAGTTCGAGAAGCCGGCAGGGGTGATCGAGTACGAGACGACCACTCGGTTTCCGTAGTGCCGCGCGAGCACCGCCAGCCTTCGGCGCGAGATGGTGACCGCCGACCAGCATCGTCGGCACGAACCGGCCGTCGTGGTCACTTGCGAGTACTGCCCGACCCCACTTCCTGAGATCGCCATGCTGCCTGAGAGCGCAATCGGGGCGTTGGAGCTTTGTCCAGTACCTTCGCTCCTCTGAGCGGTTCCGGCGTCGTTTCAGTCACATCAGGTGATCGTCGTCGCGCCCACCACAACTATCTGTGACAGATTCTTATCGGGGGACGATGAATGTCACAACCGGTCTTCGCATCGAAAACCGTTCGTCCGCGTCAGGTCTCATTCACATCCAACCGAGGAGTCGTTCGTGGCACGCACTGCCGAATCCGTCAACGCCGTCATCAAGGCCTACGACGTACGAGGGGTGGTGGGTGAGCAGATCGATGCAGAGTTCGTCCGTGACGTCGGAGCGTCCTTCGCGCGTTTGGTACGCGATTCCGGCACGGCTGCGTCACAGGTCGTGGTTGGCCACGACATGAGAGCGTCCTCGCCCGACCTCTCGCGTGCTTTCGCCGACGGAGTGACCTCGCAGGGCCTCGATGTCGTACACATCGGGCTCGCGTCCACCGACCAGCTCTACTTCGCCTCCGGCCTGCTCGATTGCCCGGGTGCGATGTTCACGGCCAGCCACAATCCGGCGAAATACAACGGCATCAAGTTGTGTCGTGCCGGGGCCAAGCCGGTCGGCCAGGACACCGGTTTGGCCACCATCAAGGCTGAGCTCGTGGCAGGAGTGCCGGTTCACGACGGCGCGAAGGGCTCGGTCTCGGAGCGGGACGTGCTCGGTGAATACGCCGAGTTCGTTCGCAGCCTCGTGGACCTGTCGCAGGTGTCCGGCGTGAAGATTGCTGTCGACGCCGGCAACGGGATGGGTGGACACACGGTTCCCGCAGTTTTCGAGGGTCTGCCGGTCACGGTGGAACCGCTGTACTTCGAGCTCGACGGTACTTTCCCCAATCACGAGGCCAATCCGCTCGACCCGGAGAATCTGAAGGACCTGCAGCGGTTCGTGCGGGAGACCGGTGCGGACATCGGCCTTGCCTTCGATGGTGATGCCGATCGTTGCTTCGTGGTGGACGAGAACGGTGACCCGGTATCGCCGTCGGCAGTGACGGGTCTCGTCGCCGAACGTGAACTTGCCAAAGAGCCTGGTGCAACGGTGATTCACAATCTGATCACCTCGCGTGCCGTGCCGGAGTTGGTGGCAAGGCTGGGAGGAACACCGGTGCGCACGAGAGTCGGCCACTCGTTCATCAAGCAGCAAATGGCCGATACCGGCGCGATCTTCGGTGGCGAGCATTCAGCGCACTACTATTTCCGAGATTTCTGGGGTGCGGATTCGGGGATGTTGGCTGCGCTGCACGTACTCGCCGCGTTGGGATCCCAGGATCGGCCGTTGTCCGAGCTGATGAAATCCTACGAAACGTACTCGGCGTCGGGTGAAATCAACTCCACCGTCGACGACGCGGCTGCGCGCACCGCATCGGTGGTCGACGCGTTCTCCGATCGCACCGTGTCGATCGACAGGCTCGACGGAGTGACGGTGGATCTGGGGGACGGCGCCTGGTTCAATTTGCGGGCGTCCAACACCGAACCCCTGCTTCGGCTCAATGTGGAAGCACGTACGGCGGGCGAGGTCGAGTCCCTCACCGCCGAGATATTGGGCGTGGTTCGAGCACGCCTGGAATAGTGGACGCCAGGATGGGTATACGGCTCACGTGATGGATGTTACGTACCTGGAGGATCTCGGCACGGAAGGACGGTGGCTCGCTGACATGACTACTGTGTCGCCAGTTCTCGATCTCGACGACGCCGATGCTCTCATCGTCGCCGATTCCGATGGTGCGTTGCGCAGCGCTGCGCTTGCCGGCGCGCAAGTCCGCGCGAGCGCGGCATCGTTCGATGATGTCGTCGGAGATCGGCTTCGTGACCTCCGGCCGCGCAGCGTGGTGTTCGTCTCGGGGGCCGGTCGTTCGAGCCGGGCGTCATCGTTCCTGGTCGCTGCGGTGGCGCCGCGGATCGGCGTTCCCCTTGTTCGCGCTTCGGTCACACCCCCCTGGGTCGGACCGTTGGACGTGGTCGTCGTCGCCGGTGACGACGCGGGGGATCCGAGACTGGCCGAGTCGACAGCTGCAGCGGTCCGGCGAGGCGCCGAGACGATTCTCGTCACTCCCGATGAGGGGCCGTTGAGGTCGGCGGCCGCCGGTCGCGCGTTTTTTCTTCCTCCCCGAATCGCAGTGCGCGAGCACAACATGTTGATGCGCTACGTAGCGGCCGGGATCTGTGTGCTGGGCGCTGTTGCCGACGGCGTGTACGGTTCGGCCCTTCCTGATCTGGGTCGTTTGGCCGATCGGCTCGACGACGAAGCCGCGCAGAATCACCCACTGCGCGAGGTGTTTCGCAATCCGGCGAAATCGGTCGCGACCCGGATGGTGGGCAAACGTATCGTCTTCACCGGTATCGGTGCGGCAGGCACGGACACCGCGCGACACAGCAGTGAGATCATGCTCCGTGCCGCCGGGGCAGTGACCGCGGCCGGTGAGATATCCGAGGTCGTCGCAGCTGCGATTGCGGTAAGGGACACGGGATCGGCAAGCCCGGCCGATTACGACCCGTTCTTCCACGACGATCAGGTCGATGGACCTCGGCCGGAGGCCGGCGTGCGTGTTCTCGTACTCGCCCCGTCTGCGCGTACCTTCGAAGCCGAACGTCGTACTGCCGCGCTCCCTGAGGTTGATTTGTTGATTGCGAGTCCCCCGCAGACTCAGGCGACGTCGGATGCAGGCCACGCCACGAGCCCCTCCCACGACCCGGGAGACTCCGCGGCAAGCGGACTCGACGACGTCGAGTCCATGGCGATTCTGGCGACGCGGCTGGAACTATCTGCCGCATACCTTCATCTGATGGGTGGTCAATAGTGCAACTGCTGCGCGGTGCGGTCAGGTCGTACGCATGGGGATCTCGAACTTCGCTCGCACAGCTTCAGGGTCGGTCCGTGCCGTCGGAGCATCCCGAGGCAGAAATCTGGCTCGGCGCCCACCCAGCCGATCCCGCGCACCTCGTATCGGACGAGGGGACACGTTCGTTGCTCAGGGCGATCGACGCAGATCCAGACGGAGAGCTCGGCCCGGATATCGCGAAGCAGTACGGCTCCCGCCTGCCGTTCCTGCTCAAGCTCCTTGCTGCCGGCGAGCCGCTGTCACTGCAGGCTCATCCGAGCTCGGCGCAAGCCCAAGAGGGTTTCGCGCGTGAGGATGCCGCCCGCGTTCCGATCGATTCACCTGTGCGTAACTACCGCGACCGCTCGCACAAACCGGAACTGATAGTTGCCCTGACCGAGTTCCATGCACTGGCGGGCTTTCGGTCACCCGGACCGACTGTCGAATTCATCGACTCGCTCGGCGTCGAGGCACTGTCCGGCTATCGATCGCTGCTCGCCGAGCAACCCGACGACGCAGGCTTGCGGACAGTGTTCACCTCCTGGATCACGCTGCCTGGGCCTGCGTTGGACACGCTGTTGCCGCTGGTGGCAGAGGGATGTATTCGCTATCTGTCTACGACCGCCCACCAGGACGGCAGTCGATTTGTCGCAGAGGCGCGTACATTGCTGGAACTGGGCGAGTCGTATCCGGGCGATGCCGGGGTGTTGGCGGCACTGCTGCTCAATCGAGTCACGCTGACTCCAGGGCAGGGTTTGTATCTGAACGCAGGAAATCTCCATGCGTACCTCTCAGGTACCGGTGTGGAAATCATGGCCAACTCCGACAACGTCCTGCGCGGCGGACTGACGCCGAAGCACGTGGACGTGCCGGAGTTGCTTCGAGTCCTGGACTTTCGGCCTGCCGATGTCGACGTTCTCGAGCCGGTTGTCGATTTCGGCGAAGCCCCGCCGCTCTACGAGACACCGGCACCCGAATTCGCGCTCTCGCGGTCCGTTCTGAAGGACGGTTCTTCGGTCGAGTTGGTGCGTAGGGGGCCTCGAATAGTGCTGTGTACCAGCGGCAGGGTCGAACTCTCCTGCGGTGCAAGCGTGTCGATTCTCGAGCAGGGGGCGGCGATGTGGGTGTCGGCTTCCGATCCCGCTGTCACCGTGCACGCCCGCTGGGGTGAGGCAGAAGTGTTCGACGCGACCGTTGGATCGATGCGACCACACTCCTAGTACGTCGTCGGGGGTGCTGGTGCCAACTATCGAGAAGTTGATATAAAGTCGTAGTAACAAACTCTGCGTTCTGTCCAGCCATTCGCGGGAGTAGCGCGCCGGTCGCCCCCACCTCGGGGGTGCACATCCCGGTGGCGGCGTGTCGGGGGACGCAGCCACTGCCGAGGAGCAGGAGGCATGTATCGAACACGCCGCTAAAAGACGGTCCGGAAAGCGTCCACTCTGGCTGTTGGGATTACTCGCTCCCGCGTCGGCTCTGTTGCCGTCGCAACTGGTGCTCTGGACGGGCATGCCGATTTTTTGGTGGAGCGGTGTCATGGTCTTCTTCGTGATCATTCCACTGGTCGACTACCTCGCCGGCGAAGACGGAGACAATCCGGCGGACTCGGACCTCGAAGAGATGCAGGACGACCGCTTCTATCGATGGTGTACTTACCTTTTCCTACCGGTTCAGTTCATCGCCCTACTGGTCGCCTGCTGGATGTGGGCGTTCGGAACGCTCACCGTCGTCGACAAGGTGGGCCTGGCGGTCACGGTCGGTCTGGTGGCGGGTACCGGTATCAACGCCGCGCACGAGCTCGGCCACCGGATCGAGGAGCACGAACGCTGGTTGGCCAAAGTGGCGCTGGCACCGACGTTCTACGGGCACTTCTTCGTCGAGCACAATCGCGGACACCATGCGCGGGTGGCCACCCCCGCGGATCCCGCCAGCGCTCGGCTGGGGGAGAGCCTCTGGTCCTTCCTTCCGCGCAGCGTCGTCGGCGGGCTACGTTCGGCGTGGAAGCTCGAGCACGAGCGCCTCGATCGGCGCGGGGTCCATCGGTGGAGCATCCGCAACAATCTGCTGCATTCCTGGCTGATGAGTTCCGCGCTCTTTGCAGCGCTCGCGCTCGTCTTCGGTCCGGAGATCCTTCCGTACCTCGCGGTGCAGGCCGTGGTGGGGTTTCTGCTGCTCGAGGCGGTCAACTACGTGGAGCACTACGGGTTGCTGCGGGAGAAGAACAACCGCGGCCGCTATGTGCGGTGCTCACCACGACACAGCTGGAACAGCGACCGATTGTGCACCAACATATTCCTCTATCACTTGCAGCGGCACAGCGATCATCACGCGAATCCAGGTAAGCGCTACCAAACGCTGCGCAGTTGCGACGAAGCTCCGCAACTGCCTGCCGGATACGCCACGATGGTTCTTCTCGCCGCCGTTCCGCCGTTGTGGCGACGCCTCATGGACTCCAAGGTCGTTGCGCACTACGACGGAGATGTCACTCGTGCCAACATCTTGCCGCGCAAGCGGGCCGCGATCGAGGACAAGTACGCGTCGGCGTTTGCAGGGCGCGGACAGGTAGCGCGAGCTTTGCCTGCGTCGACCCGATAGCCTTGTGCAGGATTTTCGATGTAAATACAGGAGAGGGAAGATGACGACCTCAGTAACGCCGGACGATCGTTCGGCCACAGGATCGGCACTCGCTGCGGAGCGTCGCGGTGGAATCGACTTCAAGGTCGCAGATCTGTCGCTCGCCGAATTCGGCCGCAAGGAGATTCGCCTCGCCGAGCACGAGATGCCCGGACTGATCGCGCTTCGTCGCGAATACGCGGAGGTGCTGCCGCTGAAGGGCGCACGCGTATCGGGGTCGCTGCACATGACCGTTCAGACTGCAGTGCTCATCGAAACCCTCGTTGCGCTCGGCGCCGAGGTGCGGTGGGCATCGTGCAACATTTTCTCCACACAGGATCACGCCGCGGCGGCTGTGGTCGTCGGTCCACACGGCACACCGGACGAACCCAAGGGTGTGCCGGTATTCGCGTGGAAGGGCGAATCGCTCGAAGAGTACTGGTGGGCCGCCGAGCAGATGCTCACCTGGCCGGCCGCAGTTGATGGAACCCCGCAGGCTGCCAACATGATTCTCGATGATGGCGGCGATGCCACGATGCTGGTGCTGCGCGGTGCGCAATTCGAGAAGGCCGGCGTCGTGCCGCCCACCGACGACGACCAGGACTCCGACGAGTACAAGGTCTTTCTTGGCCTGCTGCGTCGCTCGCTCGAAGAGTCGAAGACCAAGTGGACGGACATCGCTGCCTCGGTCAAGGGTGTGACGGAGGAGACCACCACCGGTGTTCTGCGTCTGTACCAGTTCGCTGCGGCGGGTGAACTCACCTTCCCGGCGATCAATGTCAACGACTCGGTCACCAAGAGCAAGTTCGACAACAAGTACGGCACCCGCCACTCGCTGATCGACGGCATCAATCGCGGCACCGACGTGCTCATCGGCGGCAAGGCCGTGCTCGTCTGTGGATACGGGGACGTCGGCAAGGGCAGTGCCGAAGCGCTCAAGGGGCAGGGTGCTCGCGTGACGGTCACCGAGGCCGACCCGATCAACGCGCTGCAGGCGCTCATGGACGGGTACGACGTTCGCACCGTCGAGGAGTTCATCGAAAAGGCCGACATCGTGATCACCTCGACCGGCAACCTCGGCATCATCACGTTCGAGCACATGAAGCGGATGAAGCATCAGGCAATCCTCGGCAACATCGGTCACTTCGACAACGAGATCGACATGGCCGGCCTGGAGAAGGCCAAGGACGTCGTCCGAATCAACATCAAGCCGCAGGTCGACGAATTCCAGTTCCCCGACGGGCACTCGATCATCGTGTTGTCGGAGGGCCGTCTGCTCAACCTCGGCAACGCGACTGGGCACCCGTCGTTCGTCATGAGCAACAGCTTCTCCAACCAGGTCATCGCTCAGATCGAGCTGTGGACCAAGCCGGACGAGTACGACAACGAGGTCTACCGCCTGCCCAAGCATCTGGACGAGAAGGTGGCGCGTATCCACGTCGAAGCGTTGGGCGGCACCATCACCAAGCTCACCAAGGAACAGGCCGAGTACATCGGTGTGGACGTGGAGGGCCCGTACAAGCCCGAGCACTACCGCTACTGATCGACGCGCACACCACATGGGCAAGTTGATCGTGATCGAAGGAGTCGACGGCGCGGGCAAGAACACGCTCGCCCGTCGACTCGTTTCGGCGTGGGAACGCGACGGCCTCGATGTCGTCCGCATCGGGTTTCCGCGGTACGAACGCTCGATTCACGCAGATCTCGCGGCCGAAGCACTTCGCGGTGAGCATGGTGATTTGGCACAGAGCGTGCACGCGATGGCGATGATGTTCGCCTTGGATCGCCGCGATGCCGCGTCTGAACTTCGAAAACTGTTGTCTGACAACGACATTGTTCTGCTGGACCGCTACGTCGCTTCGAATGCGGCCTACACCGCGGCGCGGCTGCACCAGAGCGAGGACGGCGAGGCCGTCGGGTGGGTCGAGACGCTCGAATTCGAGCGGTTCGGCGTTCCTGTGCCCGACGTGCAGATACTGCTCGACGTACCGATCGAGCTTGCGGCCGAACGTGCTGCAATGCGTGAGATCGAAGATTCCACACGTGCGCGCGACGCCTACGAGCGTGATGGTTCCTTGCAGAATCGCACCGCCGAGGTCTACGGGCGACTGGCTGCGGCGAGCTGGGTCTCGCCCTGGCGCGTGGTGGGTCCTGACGTCGATCCCGATCGACTCGCCGCCGACGTGTCCAATCAGCCACCCCTCAGCGAGAAAGTGACAACATAAGACCATGAAGCCTCGGATTCTTGTTGTCGACGACGATTCGGCTCTCGCCGAAATGCTCACCATCGTCCTGCGCGGGGAGGGGTTCGAGCCCTTTGTGGTCGGCGACGGCACCCAAGCACTTGCCGCGGTCCGTGAGAACAGGCCTGACCTGGTACTGCTGGATCTGATGCTTCCCGGTATGAACGGAATCGACGTGTGCCGCGTGCTGCGCGCCGACTCCGGGGTGCCGATCGTGATGCTCACGGCCAAGACCGACACCGTCGATGTGGTGCTCGGTCTCGAGTCCGGCGCCGACGACTACATCATGAAGCCGTTCAAGCCGAAGGAGTTGGTGGCACGGGTCCGCGCACGCCTGCGCCGCACCGAGGACGAGCCGGCCGAGCTGCTGTCCATCGCCGATATCGTCATCGACGTTCCAGCCCACAAGGTCAGTCGTGGCGACGAGCTGGTCTCGCTCACCCCGCTGGAGTTCGACCTGTTGGTCGCCCTTGCTCGCAAGCCCAGGCAGGTGTTCACACGTGAGGTCCTGCTCGAACAAGTCTGGGGATACCGCCACGCCGCCGACACCCGGCTCGTGAACGTGCACGTCCAGCGGCTGCGCGCCAAGGTCGAGAAGGATCCGGAGAATCCCGAGGTGGTGCTGACGGTGAGGGGGGTCGGTTACAAGGCCGGACCGCCGTGATCTGGTTCACTCGTTCGCGGCGAAAGATCAACGGTACTTTCACGCCGCTCTTGCGGTGGTTTCGATCGATCGGAACGTCGGCAGGTCACGCGTGGAGACGGTCGCTTCAGCTTCGCGTGGTGGTCTCGACGCTGACGTTGTCCCTGGTCGTCATCGTCATTCTCGGCGCCGTTCTCACCGGTCAGATCACCGACCGTCTGCTCGAGGCCAAGATCAGTGCCGCGACCGAAGAACTCGAGCGCTCACGCACCACGGTCGAGGGTGCGCTGGCAGGCGCGGAGGATTCCGACGGGCTCAACGCGAGGTTGGAACGGGCGCGCGCCCAACTGTCCAACCGGGACAGCGACGCCGGCCAGACAGCGGGCTCGGCCGGCACCTTCGAGCCAGTACTCATCGTCGAAGGCGACAGCGTGCGCGCGGACTCGTCCGTCGGCCCGGCGGCACAGATACCGCAGAGCCTTCGCAACTTCGTGCAAAGTAACCTGATCAGCTGGCAGTACGCGACGGTCTTCGACTCCGAGCAGGGTGGCTACTCCGGTCCGGCCATCATCTTCGGGACCCCGACGGCCTCCGATATCGCGGACCTGGAGCTGTACCTTGTGTTTCCGCTCGGCAGCGAAGAGCGAACTCTCTCGCTCGTCCGCGGGACTCTGTTCATCGGTGCAGCGGTTCTTCTCGTCTTGCTTGCCGCCATTTCGATGCTCGTGGCGAGGCAGGTCGTGCTTCCGATCCGCTCGGCCTCGCGTATCGCCGTCCGATTTGCGGACGGACGGCTGAAGGAACGCATGCCGGTGCGCGGTGAGGACGATATGGCCAGATTGGCGATGTCATTCAACGAGATGGCCGAGAGCCAGTCGAAACAGATCACGCAACTCGAAGAGTTCGGCAGCCTGCAGCGTCGCTTCACCTCCGACGTCAGCCATGAACTGCGGACGCCGTTGACGACGGTTCGCATGGCTGCCGACCTGATCCACGACGGGAGCGCGGACCTCGACCCAGCTCTGCGACGTTCCTCCGAGTTGTTGGTGAACGAACTGGACCGGTTCGAGACCCTGCTTGGCGACCTCCTCGAGATCAGCCGACACGACGCCGGCGTCGCAGAATTGGCCGCAGAACAGCTCGATCTGAGAATGTGCGCCCGCGCCGCGGTGTCCACCGTTCGCCATCTCGCCCGCGAGACCGGAACCGAAGTGATCGTCGATCTTCCCGACGCCCCGGTCATCGCCGAGGTGGACCCTCGCCGGGTGGAGCGAATACTGCGCAATCTGCTGGCCAACGCGCTGGACCACGGCGAAGGCAAACCCGTGCTGATCCGTCTTCGGGCGAACAGTGATGCGGCGGCGTTCGTGGTTCGAGACCAGGGCATAGGGCTGCGTCCCGGAGAAGAAAAACTTGTTTTCAATCGTTTCTGGCGTTCCGACCCGTCGCGTGTGCGCAGATCGGGCGGGACCGGCCTGGGACTGGCAATCAGCGTCGAGGACGCGAGACTTCACGACGGTAAGCTCGAGGCGTGGGGTGCAATGGGCGAGGGTGCGTGCTTCCGTCTGACTCTACCGCTGGTCAGAGGGCACAAAGTGATCGGTAGCCCGCTGCCGCTCAAACCCAGCACGCGACGGTACGCGCAGGGGCAACCGCTTCCCGCCGCATCCACCCAGATTGAATTCGACACCCCGAGTACGAACGGCGCGCTCGGTGTGTCGGCGGGGACTGCCGATGATCCGGAGGAATGGACATGAACCGGACACCCGCGCGAATATCGTTGCTCCTGATCGCCGCGGTCGTGATGCTGGTGGTATCCGGTTGTGCGAGCCTTCCCGAGTCCTCGAGCCCACAGGCTATCGGCTCGTTCAGCGGCGGTGCCGAGTCGACGACGCCACCGCCACCGGCGCCTGGACGTGAGCCGGACCTGTTGGTGCGGGATTTCGTCACGGCGAGTGCCAGCAGCGCCAACAGACATCAGGCCGCCAGGCAGTTTCTCACCGAATCAGCATCGAACTCCTGGGATGACGGTGCCAAGACGGTCATCGCGGACGCAGTCGATTTGCTCACCGGGCCGCGCACGGACGACGAGGCCCAGTTCACCCTGCGGTCGAACATCGTGGGACTGTTGGCACCCGGCGGCGTTTATCAGCCGGGCGCGGGCACGGTCGACTCGGCCATCACCATGGTCCGTGTCGACGGCGAATGGCGCATCAACGAGTTACCGCCAGGCGTGGTCATGGATCGGTCGCAGTTCTTCAATGCCTTTGCGCGTCAATCACTGTTCTTCGTCGACCCGCTCGGTGCCGCGCTTGTGCCGGATGTTCGATGGGTCAGCGGCGGAACGAACCAGATGGCCAACCAACTCGTCCAGTTGTTGATCGACGGACCCAGGCCGACGCTTGCGCCGGCGGTATCGAACGAACTGGGTTCCGATGTAGGGATTCGCGGGCCGATCACGGACACCGAAGGTGGGACCAATCAGGTCGGTGTCGGTGGCGGGGGAGTGCGTATCGACTTCGACGGTCTGCAGTCGATGGGCACGCAGAATCGCGAACTGCTGGCGGCGCAGGTGGTGTGGACCCTCGCCTCAGCGAGCGTGGCGGGGCCGTACGTGTTGCTCGCCGACGGCCAGCCGCTGGCCGATGACATGCCGAACGGCTGGACGACGGCCGACGTCGCGTCCTTCGACCCGAACGCCGAACCCGCCGCTGATGTGGGTTTGCACGCATTGGTGAGTGGAAAACTGGTGTCTGTGGGCGAGAACGACACCACACCGGTGCCGGGCTATTTCGGCACCGTCGAGAATCTGCAGTATGCGGCGCTCTCCACCGACGGAACCCTCGTCGCGGGCGTGGCCGACACCGGACGCCCGGCACCGCAACCGGCGTCGACGCTGATGATCGGCGGATACGACGGCGGTGCGTTCCCCGTCGCCGAGGGCCAGTCGATCACCCGCCCGACGTGGGGAGTCGACGACAACGCCGCCTGGGCGGTCATCGACGGCACCAACGTCATCCGAGCCGCGCGCGACCCCACCAACGGCCAGGTTTCGGTCCAACCGGTCGATGCGGGGGCCGTCCTAGCGCTCGGCGCGCGGATCACCGATCTACGGCTTTCCCGCGACGGCGTACGCGCGGCAATGATCGTCGACGGTCTGGTCTACGTCGCCACCGTGGTGCGCCAAGCGAACGGAACCCATTCACTGGTGTCGCCGCGCGCGGTGGCGAACGGTCTCGGGAGCGACGCTCTCGCGCTCGACTGGAGCACCGGCGATGCTGTGGTCGTGGTGCGTATCGCCACCGACGTGCCGGTTGTCCAGGTGAACACGGACGGCTCGCGGCTCGATGCGCTGCCGAGCCGGAACCTGACACCTCCGGTGCTTGCTGTGGACGCGTCCACCAGCACCGCGTACGTGGCGGATTCGCGAGCGGTATTCCAACTGAACAACAACGACCCCGCCGGTGACCGATACTGGCGCGAAGTCGCCGGGCTCGCCGGTGTGAAAGCCATACCGATCCTGCCGGGGTGAGTGCGAACCCGAGTGTCGCAGCTGTGTGAGATGTCGTACCTGTGTGAGATGTCGTACCTGTGAGAAATACTGCGCGACATGACCTCTGTACTGTCGTCGATGCTGGATCTGGTGTTGCCGCGTGAATGCGGAGGGTGTGAAGCAGTGGGCACGCTGTGGTGTGCTCGGTGCGAAGACGAGTTGACGACGTCCCCACTCGAAGTGCACCCGCGAGTTGATCCCGGCGTGCCGTGTTGGGCGATGGGAACGTACACGGGCCCGCGTCGCGGCGCCGTGCTGGCGCTGAAAGAACGTGGCAGGCGCGACCTGGCGGCACCTCTAGGACGTGCCGTCAGCCGCACTGTGGCGCGGCTACGCACTCTCGGTCACATAGACCCGCCCCAACTCGCCGACCTCGTTCTCGTCCCGGCACCGACGCGTGCACGTGCTGCCCGCGGCCGCGGTGGCGATCCTGTCGAACGCCTTGCTCGGGCGGCGGCCGGGGTACTGGCGCCGGAGCATGTTTCGGTACCGCAGGTGCTGCGAATGCGCAGGGGGGTACGCGATTCCGTCGGTCTGGGGGCTGCGGCGAGAGCAGCCAACGTGGCCGGAAGGATCGACTTCTTGCCTGCGCGGTGGGATGAACCGCGCGCCACGGTTCAGCATCGGGACCGGACGATCCTGCTCGTCGACGATGTTCTGACCACCGGTGCGACCGCATGCGAATCCGTGCGCGTCCTCTCCTCCTTCGGCATCCGAACCGACTGGGTCCTCGTCGTCGCGGCAGTGTGAGCACTACACGTATTCGACCGCCACGCCCGAATTTCGGGTGAACAGTGGCAGACCGGCCCATGACGGACTAACGTCGCGATCACGCCCTAGTAGTGCGGACGGGGCGTTTGCGACTTCTCGTCAGCGGAGGTGATGCGGCCGAAAATGATGCCGGATGGTTCCCCACTCGGCAATGAGCATTCACCGCGTCGCACCGGCGGCGCGGCCGATATCGGGAGGTACGCGTGACGACCCCTTCACAAGAATCGGTCTTCTTCGACGAGAAGCCAACGGACGAATCCAGCAAGACCCAGGCGGACGTTGTGGTCAAAGGCCGCAACGTCGAGATCCCGGATCACTTCCGGATATACGTGTCCGACAAGCTCTCCAGGCTCGAGCGATTCGACCCCTCCATCTATTTGTTCGACGTCGAACTTCAGCACGAACGCAACCGCCGACAGGCCAAGGCGTGCCAGCGCGTCGAAATCACGGCCAAGGGCAAAGGACCTGTCGTCCGTGCCGAGGCGAGCGCCGACAGCTTCTACGCGGCCCTCGAATCGGTGACGTCGAAACTGGAAAACCGGCTGCGACGGACCAAGGACCGCCGCAAGGTCCACTACGGCGAGAAGACCCCGGTCTCGGTAGCCGAAGCCACCGCCGAATTGGCCGAGGACGACAGTCTGGCGCTCGACCCCGAGACTCGCCTGGACACGTTCGAAGACGAGCCCACCGGACCCGGCCAGATCGTTCGCACCAAGGTTCACTCTGCAGCCCCGATGAGTGTCGACGACGCACTCTACGAAATGGAACTCGTCGGGCACGACTTCTACCTGTTCCATGACAGCGCCACCGATCGACCCTCGGTGGTCTACCGGCGGCACGCATTCGACTACGGGCTCATCAGGCTGACCTGAGCGCACCGATTCGCTGACACAGACAGGCCCGACTTGGGAAGCAAACCCCAGGTCGGGCCTGTTCGACTGCGGTGGGTCTACTGTGGGTCGCGCGAGAACGCCTACCATGGACGCGCGGGACCGCGTCTGCATGCAGATCGCGAGTGCTCGTGTAGTCCCCGTGTGTGTCGCAGAGCGGCGCGCCGCAACAGTTTTTGCCAGTATCAGTTTTTGCCCAGTATCAGTAACCGAGGATCGAGGACGAGAAAGCCCGTGCCTTCGCTGTCGTTTTCCAAGCTGCTCCGTGTTGGTGAAGGTCGCATGGTCAAGCGACTCAAGAACATCGCTGACCACGTGTCCACTCTGTCCCCGGATGTCGAGGGCTTGTCCGACGAGGAACTGAGAGCGAAGACCGCCGAGTTCAAGAAGCGCTACTCCGGCGGCGAATCCCTCGACGAACTCCTGCCCGAGGCCTTCTCCGTTGCGCGGGAAGCGTCGTGGAGGGTGCTCTCGCAGCGACATTTCGACGTCCAGGTCATGGGTGGTGCAGCGCTGCACTTCGGCAACATCGCCGAGATGAAGACAGGCGAGGGCAAGACGCTGACCTGCGTTCTGCCTGCGTATCTCAATGCGATCTCCGACGAGGGTGTCCACGTGGTCACCGTCAACGACTACCTGGCCAAGCGCGACTCGGAATGGATGGGCCGCGTCCACCGCTTCCTGGGCCTCGAGGTCGACGTGATTCTCGCGGGCATGACGCCCGCGGAACGCCGGGCTGCGTATGCCGCCGACATCACGTACGGGACGAACAACGAGTTCGGCTTCGACTATCTGCGCGACAACATGACCCACTCGCTGGACGACCTGGTCCAGCGCGGTCACAATTTTGCGGTGGTCGACGAGGTCGACTCGATCCTCATCGACGAGGCGCGTACACCCTTGATCATCTCGGGTCCGGCCGACGCCTCCTCGAAGTGGTACGGCGAGTTCGCCCGAATCGTGCCGATGATGAAAAGCGATGTCCACTACGAGGTGGACATTCGCAAGCGCACCATCGGTGTGCACGAAGCGGGAGTCGAGCTCGTCGAGGACCAGCTCGGTATCGACAACCTGTACGAGGCAGCGAACTCGCCTCTGGTGAACTACCTCAACAACGCCATCAAGGCCAAAGAGTTGTACGCCAAGGACAAGGACTACATCGTTCGCGACGGCGAGGTCATCATCGTCGACGAGTTCACCGGTCGCATTCTCGTGGGCCGCCGTTACAACGAGGGCATGCACCAGGCCATCGAGGCCAAGGAGAAGGTGGAGATCAAAGCCGAGAACCAAACTCTGGCCACGATCACCCTGCAGAACTACTTCCGCCTCTACGACAAGCTGTCCGGGATGACGGGCACCGCCCAGACCGAGGCCGCCGAACTCCACCAGATCTACGGTCTGGGTGTCATCCCGATTCCGACGAACCGTCCGATGGTTCGGGTGGACAACGGAGACTTGATCTACAAGACAGAAGAGGCCAAGTTCGATGCTGTGGTCAACGACGTCGTCGAGCGGCATGGCAAGGGCCAGCCGGTTCTGATCGGCACCACCAGCGTGGAACGCTCGGAGTATCTGTCCAAGCAGTTCACCAAACGCGGTGTCGTGCACAGCGTTCTCAATGCCAAGTTCCACGAACAGGAAGCAACGATCGTCGCCGAGGCCGGACGACTCGGCGCCGTCACCGTCGCCACCAACATGGCGGGTCGCGGTACCGACGTCGTGCTCGGTGGCAACCCGGACATCCTCACCGACCTCGCGCTTCGCAAGAAGGGCCTGGATCCGGTCGAGACGCCGGAGGAGTATCAGGCGGAGTGGGACACCAGTCTCGAGGCGGTCAAGGAGCAGGTGAAAGCTGACGCCGAGACTGTCCGCGACGCCGGCGGACTCTACGTTCTCGGCACCGAGAGGCACGATTCGCGCCGCATCGACAATCAGCTCCGCGGCCGATCGGGTCGTCAGGGCGATCCGGGTGAATCCCGCTTCTACCTTTCGCTCGGCGACGAGTTGATGCGTCGGTTCAACGGCGGTGCGCTCGAGTCGATCATGACGAGGCTGAACCTGCCGGACGACGTCCCCATCGAAGCCAAGATGGTCTCCAAGGCCATCAAGAGCGCACAGACGCAGGTCGAGCAGCAGAACTTCGAAATCCGCAAGAACGTTCTGAAGTACGACGAGGTCATGAACCAGCAGCGCACCGTCATCTACGCGGAGCGTCGGAGAATTCTCGAAGGCGCTGATATGGAGGGCCAGGTCGAAGGCATGATCACCGACGTGATCACCGCTTACGTCAATGGCGCGACAGCCGAGGGATACGTCGAGGATTGGGATCTCGAGCAGCTGTGGACCGCTCTGGGGACTCTCTACCCGGTGGGACTCGACCACAAGGAGCTCTCGCACGAAGACGAACTCGGCGAGAAGAGCGATCTCAGCCGCGACGAGCTTCTCGAGGCTCTGCTGGCGGACGCACGCGCGGCCTACGCCAAACGTGAACGCGAGGTGGAGGAGATCGCGGGACCGGACGGCATGCGTCAGCTCGAACGGCGCGTGCTGCTGTCGGTTCTGGACCGCAAGTGGCGCGAGCACCTCTACGAGATGGACTACCTGAAGGCAGGAATCGGTCTGCGCGCGATGGCCCAGCGCGATCCGCTGGTGGAGTATCAGCGCGAAGGCTACGACATGTTCCAGGGCATGCTCGAGGGGTTGAAAGAAGAATCTGTCGGCTTTCTGTTCAACCTTCAGGTCGAAGCAACACCAACACCAGCGCCGGCGGGACCGGCTCGCGGTGCCGGTCTGACTGTGTCGCCCGGACTTGCCTCGCCTGTGGGGGCGGGCGGAACCAAGAGTTCCGCGCCGCCGAAGGCGCCCGCGGCCGCATCGCTCGGTGCGAGCAAGCCTGCGCCGGCGCCGAGCGAAGAAGAACCCGCGAAGACTGCCGCAGCGCCGGTGCCCACTGCGCTCCGCGCAAAGGGGCTCGACGAGCGGCCTGAAGAGCGTCTGACGTTCTCGGGTCCGGCCGAGGATGGCGGGACGGCCGTCCGCCGAACGGGTGGCGCAGCCGGTGCGGCGACGGGTGGGAATGCGGCCGCGCAGGGGACGCGCCGTGAACGACGCGAGGCCGCTCGAGCGCAGGCCAAGTCACCAAAGTCGTCGAGGGGGAAGAAGAAGCGCTAGGGCGGCCGGTCTGTCGCTGTTCCGTCAGCAGACCCGCAGTGATGTGATCGTCCATCCTGATCTGCGAGTGGTCGCCCGATACTCCAGGCGAGCCGCCACCGCGAACACCCGCGGACCCCGCGCGTAAGTACCGAACACTTCAGCGGCGTCGGGGGCCGAGCGTGCGATGTGAACCCGGCGCAGCGACGCCGGCCCCAGACGGCGTCCCGGCGGGTGGGTCGAGGCGATCGTCTTGATCGCTTCGACCACATTGGGGGCGAAGAGCTTGCCCATTTTCTCGGCGGGCCGTCGGTGGTCGAGCACCTCCAGTAGCAGTCTCAGCGCCTGCTCCGCGCCTCGGCGCGCATCCTCCGGCACATCCACGTCGCGTCGGGCGGCGTCGTGTCGGGCCGGCCCGTGATGCGTCCCAAGACTTCGCGCAAACGGTCTTCGACGGTCGCTGCCGGAGCGAACGGTGTTCTCCGAAGATCGACTGCATCGGGCGGTGTTTCGGGTACTGCAGAGGCAGTGGCCGTCGGCTGGAGGTTCGAAGACCGGGGCAGGCCTGACGAAAGAATAGGAAGTGAAACCGTTCGTCGTCTCCACGGCGCTCCTTTGTTGTCGGAGGACCTCTTGGCGTGTATCGGGCCCTGTCTTCAATTCAGACGGATCGGCGTGCCCATCGGTTCCACTGCTTTCGGGCCGGATGGCTGTAGCCTCGTGGTTCGTCTAGGTTCGACAAGCGCAGGACGCTTTCCGGAATCCCGGGAACAATGATGTCCGGTGCGGACTAGCCAGAGCGGGGGACCGGTACACACGATGGCGAACAGGCTGACAACGCAGGACGCGTCGTTCTACTATCTCGAGGCGAGCAGTACACCCATGCACCTCGGTTCGCTCGCTGTGTTCCGAACTCCACGCAGCGGCTTCAGCTACGAGAAGTTGCTTTCGCTTGTCGAGCAGCGGTTGGTCCTGGTGCCGCGCTACCGGCAGAAAGTCCGCGAAGTGGCATTCGGCCTGGCTCGCCCAGTGTGGGTGGACGACAGCGATTTCGATATCACCTACCACATCCGTCGATCTGCTCTTCCGAAGCCGGGTACGGACGAGCAGCTGCACGACCTGGTCGCCAGGCTGACGTCGAGGCCCCTCGATCGGTCGCGGCCCCTGTGGGAGATGTATCTGGTCGAGGGTTTGACGAAGAACCGGTTTGCGATCTTCACCAAGTCGCATTCCGCGCTGGTGGACGGGGAGAAGGCTCTCGAAATCGGTCAGGTGATTCTCGACGCGAGCAAGAGCCCGGTCGCCATGGCGGAGGAGTTGTGGATGCCCGCTCGGGAGCCGAAGGAATCCGCGCTGGTCCTCGACGCGATTACCGAGTTGATTGCGTCGCCGAACGAGAGCGTCGAGGTCCTCCGCGGTGCCGCGGCCGGTCTCGCGGGCGTGGCAGGTGGCGTGCTGGCGGCGTCGGGCAAGGTGTTCTCGCTGGTTCGCACCGCAGCGCAGGTTGCGCCTTCGAGTCCGTTGAACGCACCGATCTCCCGCAACCGACGCTTCGCGGTTGCGAAGACCGAATTGTCGGACTATCGGCGGATCCACACCCGGTTCGGGTGCTCGATCAACGACGTCGTTCTCGCCGTGGTCACTGGAGCGCTGCGGAACTGGCTGCTCTCCCGAGGCGAACCGGTGACGGCATCATCGACGGTGCGAGCGATGGTTCCGATGTCCGTGTACGTCTCGGACGAGGGCGCAGGCTACGACCAGTACGCAGATCGGCTGAGTGGCGACCACGAGGGGGAGCCAACGGATGAGCAGCTGCGCAGCGAGGTCTCCTCCTTCCTGGTGGACCTGCCGGTCGGTGAGCCCAACGCCGTGGTGCGACTGTCGCACATCGCTCACGCGACCGAGGCTCACGCAAAGCAGTCGCCGGGCGTCACCGCGCAGACGCTGATGACGATCTCGGGTTTCGCTCCGGCGAGTCTGCACGCGATGGGGGCCCGCGCCGGCAGCCGGCTCTCGCAGCGTCTGTTCAACTTGATCATCACCAACGCGCCGGGTCCTCAGTTTCCGCTGTACGTCGGCGGTGCCCGTATGTTGGAGATGTTTCCCGTTTCGCCGCTGTTCGAGAATCAGGCACTGAGTATCGGACTGACCTCGTACGACGGCTTCGTGTGTTTCGGTCTCAATGCCGATCGCGGTGCGATGCCGGACGTCGACGTGATCACGGCATTGCTGTTCGAAGCGCTGGAGGAACTGATCGACGCCAGCAACGAATCGAGAGTGTGAGGTCCGCGTGAGGGTCTATGTCCCGGCAACGGTTGCCATGCTGCGCACCTTGGTTGCCGACGGAGAGTTCCATCCGGTCAGTCGCACCGCCTTCTCGGTGACGCCGACGCTCCGTGAGGCTTACTCGTCCGGCGACGATGAAGAACTGGCTGAGGTGGCGATGAACGAGGCGGCGAGGGCGTCGCTGCGTCTCGTTGCTGCGGCCCTCGACGATCACGAGGACGGCGAGGATCGCGGCGATGCTGTGTTCCGTCGGGCCGTGATCGCTGCGGATGTCGACGATCCGACGTTGCGGCCGGACCTGGACGACTCCGTGGTGCGGCTGAAGGAACCCTTGCGAATGGATCAGGTCGCATCCGTGCACGTCGACCTCGAGGCGGCCGAGCCCGCGGTCGAGAAGGCGGTATCGATCATCGATGCGGCGGACATGGGTGACGCGGACGCCGAGTTCGTGCTGGGAGATGCTGAAGATCACACTCTCGCCTGGTATGCGACGCAGGAACTACAGTTTCTGCTGGAATTTCTCTGACTGCAGCCAGCTTCCCGGTAACCTACGGTAGCGTAACCTGGCAGGGGGCGTTCGACATGAGGCGTCCTGCGAGGAGTTCGGACAACTGTATCGAGCGAGGGGATGAAATACCGGATGGATCTCAAGAAGTGGTTGGAGGCCCCGGCCGCGGGTGTTTCCGCGCCGAAGCGGCCCAAGCTCAACCTGCTTCGTGGTGCCTTCACTCGCATCACCACTCCGCTGCTTCCCGATGACTACCTCCATCTTGCCAATCCGCTCTGGTCGGCTCGTGAACTGCGAGGCCGAGTCGTGGGAGTCAAGAAGGAGACTGCGACGGCGGTGACGCTGGTCATCCAGCCCGGATGGGGATTCAACTTCGATTACCAGCCCGGCCAGTACATCGGCATCGGCCTTCACATCGGTGGTCGCTGGCATTGGCGTTCGTACTCGTTGACCTCGCCGCCCAACTGGGACGAGAAGTTGATCTCGATCACGGTCAAGGCAATGCCAGAGGGTTTTCTTTCCAGCCACCTCGTCGGCGGCGTACCGCACGGAACCATCGTGCGCCTTGCTGCGCCCAAGGGAAACTTCGCCCTGCCGACGCCCCCACCGAACAAGATTTTGTTCGTCACCGCCGGTAGCGGAATCACGCCCATCATGTCGATGCTGCGCACCCTGGACCGTCACGGTGACATGCCGGACACGGTGCACATTCATTCCGCTCCGACAGAGGACGAAGTGATGTTCGGCGACGAACTCAGCGCTCTTGCGTCGAGTCATCCCCAGTTCACCTCGCACATTCAGCTGACTAGATCCGATGGCAAGTTCGCGCTGGCCTCCCTCGACGAGATGTATCCGGACTGGAGGACTCGTCAGACCTGGGCGTGCGGGCCGGCCGCGCTTCTCGAGGACATCGAGCGGACGTGGAAGCACGAGGGCATCGAGGACAAGCTTCACCTCGAACGGTTCGAGATCGCCCGCGCCGACACTTCCGGCAAAGGTGGCACGGTGACTTTCTCGAAATCCGATCGTTCCGCAAACGTGGACGGTGCCACCACGTTGCTCGAAGCCGGTGAAAACCTCGGTGTACAAATGCCGTTCGGATGCCGCATGGGAATCTGCCAGACGTGTGTGGTTCCGCTGACAGCGGGCCACGTGATCGATCTTCGATCCGGCAAGGAACACGGTGAAGGCGAGCGCGTTCAGACCTGCATCTCCGCCGCTGCCGGTGATTGCACCCTCGAGCTTTGACGGAGTAGGTCCGGTGTCGTCGGTGAACGAGCACACACGGCTTTCACAGCAACCTCGGTTACGCTGATAACGGCGTCATAACGCGAACGTATCGTTCGAGAAACGCCCCTTACTTCTGGAGGACCACGATGGCCATCACGGACATCAAGGAGTTCGCACACCTCACCGAAGAAGACCTGGAATCCTTCGGACGCGAACTCGACGCGGTACGCCGCGACATAGAGGATTCACGCGGCGAGAAGGATGCCGCATACATTCGCCGTACCATCCGGCTCCAGCGGAGTTTGGAGCTAGGGGGACGAGCGGTGTTGCTGGGCAGCAAGTATCGCCCGGCGTGGTTGATCGGCACGGCAATGTTGAGTGTGTCCAAGATCATCGAGAACATGGAACTCGGGCACAACGTCATGCACGGTCAGTGGGACTGGATGAACGATCCCGAGATCCACTCCGTGTCTTGGGAATGGGACCAGACCGGTCCGTCCGAGCAGTGGAAGCGCGCGCACAACTACTCGCATCACACGTACACCAACATCGTCGGTATGGACCACGACATCGGCTTCGGCATCCTGAGGATGACCCGCGACGAGCCGTGGAAACCGATCAACCTGCTGCAGCCGCTCGCCAACGTGGTGCTCGCTACGACATTCGAGTGGGGCATCGCGCTACACGATCTCGATGCGCAGAAGCGACTCGACGGTGGAGACAAGAAGCGGATCTGGAAGTCCCCGGCGCACCTCGCTTTCGGGCGAAAGATTGCGCGGCAGGTGGGCAAGGACTTCGTGTTGTTCCCGGCTTTGAGCGGGCCGGCGTGGAAGAGCACGATGACGGCGAACGCTACTGCGAACCTCGTCCGGAATCTGTGGGCGTACGCCGTGATTTTCTGTGGCCACTTCCCGGATGGCGCCGAGAAGTTCACCATGGGCCAGTTCGAGAAGGAGACGCGGGCCGAGTGGTACCTGCGACAAATGCTCGGTAGCGCAAACTTCGATGCCGGCAAGGTCATGGCCTTCATGAGTGGAAACCTGTGCTATCAGATCGAGCACCACATGTTCCCGGACCTGCCCAGCAACCGCTATCAGGAGATATCGGAGCGCGTGCATGCGTTGTGTGAGAAGTACGACCTCCCCTACACGACGGGGTCGCTAGGCAAGCAATACCTGCTGGCGCTGCGCACCATCCACAAACTCTCGCTGCCCGATCAATGGCTGCGCGCGACATCGGACAACGCTCCCGAGACCAGTTCGGAACGCCGTTTCCGCTCGGGTGAAGCCTCCACCGTGCATGCGCTACGGATCGACCCGTTGACGGGTAAGCGACGGGGATTGCGGTCGGCGATCGCAGAGGCGCGGGTCTCGCTTCGGAATGCGAAGAAGGAAGCCAAGCGGCAGGCCAAGTTGATGCGGCAAGCTCAGCGCAATAGGGTGAAGTCAGTCACACCTACGCAGTCGTAACCTACGCAACCGTAGGTTACGGTACGGTGGTGGATGAACGTGCACCAAGTGCATCACCGACGACTGCCGGGAGGGCTTCAACCCATGGCGATTTCGGACATCAAAGAATACGCGCATCTCACCGACGCCGACGTCGAGGCGCTCGGCGTCGAACTCGATGCCATCCGCCGCGACATCGAGTCCTCGCGCGGCGAGCGCGATGCCAGGTACATCCGCAACACCATCCGTCTGCAGCGCTCGCTCGAGATCGGCGGTCGCGCCGTACTGTTCGCCAGCCGTAGACGCCCGGCTTGGCTGCTCGGCACCGGCATGCTCGGTGCGGCGAAGATCATCGAGAACATGGAACTCGGGCACAACGTGATGCACGGGCAGTGGGACTGGATGAACGACCCCGAGGTGCATTCCACGTCGTGGGAGTGGGACAACACGGGCCCGTCGGCACACTGGAAGCAGACCCACAACTACATCCACCACAAGTACACCAACGTGCTCGGGATGGACGACGATGTGGGCTACGGACTGCTGCGCGTCACCCGCGATCAGCGCTGGAAGCCGTTCAATCTGGGCAATCCTGTGTACAACTTGCTGTTGCAGCTGTTCTTCGAATACGGCGTTGCTGCACAGCATTTGGAGCTCGGCAAAGTGGCCAAGGGGCGGATCCCGCGCGAGGAATTCGAACGCAAGCGTCGCGAGGTGCTCGAGAAGATCGGCAAGCAGATCGCCAAGGACTACGTGATGTACCCGGCGCTGACCGGACCCGCGTGGAAGAGCACCCTCACCGCCAACATCGTGGCCAACATGATCCGCAACGTCTGGACGAACACCGTGATCTTCTGCGGCCACTTCCCGGACGGCGCAGAGAAGTTCACCAAGGCCGACATGGAGGGCGAGACTCAGGGCCAGTGGTATCTGCGACAGATGCTCGGCAGTGCGAATTTCGAGGCCGGGCCGGTCATGGAGTTCATGAGCGGCAATCTCTGCTACCAGATCGAACATCATCTCTTCCCCGACCTTCCCAGCAATCGCTTGCGGGAGATCAAGGTGCGTGTGCTCGAACTTGCCGAGAAGTACGACCTGCCGTACACGACCGGGTCGATCGGAAAGCAGTACCTACTGTCGTGGCGGACCATCGCCAAGCTTTCGCTGCCCAACAAGTACCTCCGAGCCACGGCCGACGACGCCCCTGAAACGGCGTCCGAACGTAAGTTCGCGGGCGGCACAGCCGGATTCCTGACCGTCGATCCCGAGACCGGAAAACGGCGCGGCCTTCGTACTGCCATCGCGGAATCGAAGAAGAAGAAGGGCATACGCGGACTCATCGCAAAGAGAGCCGCCTAGCAAAGAGCCGTACAGCACGACGAACGACGCCTGGGAGCGACGACTACCAGGCGTCGTTCGTGCGTACGGCTTCGAGCAGCAATCGTACGGCGCTGACGCGGCGAGCGGCGTCTCCCGTCAGCCCGTCGAGAGCGCATTCCGGATCTGCAGGTGGTCCGAGATGCGTGCAACCACGCGGACAGTTCGAGATCGCCTCGGCGAGGTCCGAGAACGCAGCGACAACGTTTTCCGGCGAGATGTGGGCAAGCCCGAACGAGCGGATCCCCGGTGTATCGACCACCCATCCGCCGCCCGGCAGCGGCAACGCCACCGACTGCGTCGAGGTGTGTCGACCTTTGCCGACGCCTGAGACGATCCCTGTCGCTCTGTGAGCATCGGGGACCAGCCTGTTTACCAACGTCGACTTTCCGACGCCCGAGTGGCCGATCAGCGCGGTGAGCTTGTTGTTCAGAGTGGCTGTCAGTTCGGTCAGATCCTCGCTCTGCCCGGCGAGGATCACGGGCACATCGAGATCGGCGAAGGCGGCGGTGAACTCGGCAGGATCGGCCAGGTCGCTCTTCGTCAGGCACAGGATGGGCTCGAGCCCGCCTACGTACGCGGCGACCAGGGCGCGTTCGACGAACCCGGTGCGCGGCGGTGGGTCTGCCAGCGCGGCGACCACCAACAACTGCTCGGCGTTGGCAACGACGACCCGTTCGTAGGGATCGGTGTCGTCGGCCGTGCGCCGCAGTACGGTGCGGCGCTCTGCCACCCGGACGATGCGTGCGAGGGTGTCGACTTTGCCGGATAAATCGCCGACGATGTCGACGTCGTCCCCGACCACGATGGGAGTGCGTCCCAGTTCACGAGCCCGCATCGCGACGATACCGCGGCTCGGGTCACCACCGAGGACGCAACCCCAGCGTCCCCGATCGACCGAAACCACCATTGCCGATTCAGCATCGGCGTGTTCCGGCCGCGTCTTCGTGCGCGGACGCGTGCTTTTCCCCGGACGTACCCGCACGTCCGATTCGTCGTAGCGGCGATTGATCAGGACGACATCCCTTCCCGCGCAGGCGTACCCGCGAGCATGTCTGCCCACATCGACTCGAATCCGGGCAGCGTCTTCGACGTCGTGCCGATGTCGTCGACCTCCACGCCGGGAACGACCAGGCCGAGGATGGCGCCGGCCGTCGCCATCCGATGATCGGCGTAAGCGTGCCACAGCCCACCGTGCAGCGATGCCGGCTCGATGCGCAAGCCGTCCTCCGTCTCCGTCGCCGACCCGCCCAGTCTGTTGATCTCGGTTGCGAGCGCGGCGAGTCGGTCGGTCTCGTGTCCGCGAAGGTGTGCGATGCCTCGGAGATGGGACGGCCCATCGGCGAGCGCGGCGAGCGCGGCAACTGTCGGGGTCAATTCGCCGACCTCGTGCAGATCGATGTCGATACCGTGCAGAGAGCCGGGACCTCGGACGAGGAGGGTGCCCTCGCGCACGGTGACATCGGCGCCCATCGACCCGAGGATGTCGCGGATCGCGTCGCCCGGCTGGGTCGTCGAAGAAGGCCAGTTGGGAACACGGACCTCGCCGCGCGTCACAGCAGCTGCTGCGAGGAACGGTGTGGCGTTGGACAGGTCCGGTTCGATGGCCCAGTTCACGGCATTCACCTGGCCGGGCCGAACGCGCCAGGTATCTGCGTCACCGCTGTCTCCTGGAGTCTCGACCCGAACACCGGCGCGTCGCAACATCTCGACGGTCATCTCTATGTGCGGCATCGACGGGACCGGTTTGCCGATGTGGTGGACGGTGATGCCGTCGTCGAAGGCGGCCGCCGACAACATCAGACCCGATACGAACTGCGAGGATCCCGAGGCGTCGATGTCGACTTCCCCACCTCTGAGCCGGCCTGCGCCGGTAACCGTGAACGGGAGGGCGTCTCCGGAGACCTGTGCACCGAGGGATCGCAGTGCACCGAGGATCGTGTCCAGGGGGCGGGTTCGGGCCTGTTCGTCCCCGTCGAAAGAGACCGTGCCCGCCGCCAGGGTGGCCAACGGGGGAACGAATCTCATGACCGTTCCGGCCAGCCCGCAGTCGATGGAGCCGCCGTGCAGTGGGGCGTTGGTCACCGTCAGCATCGTCGGGTCGACCGAGTCGATATCGATGCGTACACCGATCTGCCGAAGAGCCGAGATCATCAGGTCGGTGTCGCGGCTGCGAAGTGCACCGGAGATGGTCGATTCGCCACTCGCCAGAGCCGAAATGATCAGTGCGCGATTGGTGATGGATTTCGACCCGGGGAGGGCGACCGTCGCGTGGACGGGTGCGGAGGTCGACGGCGCGGTCCAGGTAGTCACCCGTCCATCTTTGCGCATCGTGCTCAGTGCGCCGCCACGGGAGCGGTCACCGCGCGAGTCAGACGTACCAGTTCGCGGGGATCGAGCTCCACCTCGAGCCCACGTCGGCCACCGCTGCACAGCACGCGGCTCCAGTGAAGGGCGGAGTCGTCGACGACGGTGGGTAACGCCCGCTTCTGACCGAGCGGTGAGATCCCGCCGAAGACGTACCCCGTCGACCGCTCGGCTTCGACTCGTTCGGCCATGACGAGCTTGCGTGTCGCGAGCGCTGTCGCCGCCCGCTTGAGCGAAAGCGACCGCGTGACCGGGAGCACAGCGACCGCCAGGGTGCCGTCGGACCGCCGCACCACGAGCGTTTTGAAGATTTGGTCGGGGGAGAGCTTCAACCGATCCGAGAGCAGCTCGGACGCCTCTGTTCCGTAGGACTGGGCTCGCGGATCGTGCTCGTAGGTGTGTATGTGATGGGGGACTGCTGCGCGGATCAATGCTGCGATGGCAGGGGTGGGCGCAGCGGACACGGTGGTCACTGTAGCGACCAGGAGCTGAGCGAGCGGGAGCTGAGCGAGCGGGAACAGCGAGGCAGCTGACGGTGTTCTTCGTCGAAGAGCGTGTTCACCGGCAAGTGTGCACACGAGGTTGAGAGGGAGGATCCACTGTGGCAGTGACGACCATCGGGCGCCCAACGCGCGCCGGCTCGGAAGTCGGCACGATCTACGTGAAGGATCTGTCCACGCCCGCGGTAACCTGGTCGAACATGGCTACCGAAGGGATCAGCGTGGAGGATGTCGAGAGCCCAGCTCAGGCGACTCAACCGGAAATCGAGTCCGAAAGGCAGCTGACCGAGCGTTTCGAGCGCGACGCGCTGCCGATGCTGGATCAGCTCTACGGCGCAGCTCTGCGGATGACGCGTAATCCGGCAGACGCCGAGGACCTCGTTCAAGAGACCTACATCAAGGCGTACTCCGCTTTCAGATCGTTCCGCGAAGGAACCAATCTGAAGGCGTGGCTGTATCGGATTCTCACCAACACCTACATCAACTCGTACCGGAAGAAGCAAAGGCAGCCGGCCCAGTATCCGACGGACGAGATCACGGACTGGCAGCTGGCAGCGACCGCCGAGCACACATCGACAGGTCTGCGTTCGGCTGAGGTGGAAGCGCTCGACGCGCTACCGGACAACGACATCAAAGCCGCGTTGCAGTCGCTGCCCGAGGAGTTCCGAATGGCGGTGTACTACGCCGACGTCGAGGGCTTCCCGTACAAGGAAATCGCCGAAATCATGGGCACTCCGATCGGAACTGTGATGTCGCGGCTGCATCGCGGTCGCAAGCAGCTCAGAGGGCTGCTCTCAGGTGTGGCGCGCGAGCGCGGGTTCAATCGCAACGGCGCGGTCGACAGGCACGACCAGGAGGTTTCGCAGTGAGTTCGGAGGCAGAGAAGGCATCGCGCATCGGTGGCGCGCCGGACGACGGCAGCAGCGAGTTCGAGCAACTCGATTGTTCCGCCGTCATCGCCGACGTATGGCTGATGCTCGACAATGAATGCGACATCGCCAGTCGTGAGCGACTGCAACGTCACATCGACGAGTGTGGATCGTGTTTCGCGGTGTACGGCATCGAGGAGAAGGTCAAGAGTCTGATCAGCCGCAAGTGCGGAGGCGATCAGGCCCCCGAAGGACTTCGCGAGAGACTCAGTGTCGAAATTCGTCGGACCGTACTCATCAGGCAGGCCGAGGGCGACCGCTAGGTGAGGGTCTCGCTCACGGGCGGGCACTTGCACACGAAAGAGGCCGGGAAGCTCACGCTTCCCGGCCTCTTTCGTGCTTGCGGCAACTCGTCAGGCGTTCGGACGTTTGCCGTGGTTTGCCTTGTTGTTCTTACGACTGCGCTTCTTGCGCCCACGCTTACCCATGATGAGTTCCTCTCTGCGGATTCACTACAGTCTTTCACGTGTGATTGGCTGTACTTCCAGGGGTGGTCGATACCAGCTGCGAATCAGCCCCGATCGAGAGGAACTGCCATGGCCGAGGACGTACGCGCAGAGATGGTGTCCACTGTGTTCCAGATCGTCGTCGACGAAGGTGACACGGTCACGGTCGGTGACACCCTGGTCATCCTCGAGTCCATGAAGATGGAAATCCCGGTGTTGGCGGAGGCCGCCGGCACGGTCAGCAAGATCGACGTCGAAGTCGGCGACGTCATCCAAAAGGGCGATCTCATCGCCGTCGTGTCCTGAGTCTCGGGCCGCGTCGTGTCCACGCTCAGTGACCTGCTCGCCGAGCACACCGATCTACCGGGCGACTCGGTGGACCACCTGCAGCGGGTGGTCGGGGAGTGGCAACTGCTGGCGGATCTGTCATTCGCCGACGTCCTGTTATGGGTTGGCACCGATGATGTCGGCAGCAGCCCTGACGCGAAAGTCCTGTGCGTGGCGCAGTGTCGGCCCACCACGGCACCCACGGCTTTCACCGAGGACATGGTGGGGACGATCGTGTCGGAATTCGAGCATCCGAGCGTCATCGATTCGCTCCTCACCCGTGAAATCGTGCGTGGGGAGGGCGCTACATCGGAGAGTGTCCCGGTCAGGTGCAGCGAGCACGTCATCGCGGTGCTGACCCGAGACACCAACCCGACCCAGCTGAGGCCGCCCAGTGCGCTGGAGATCGCGTACAGGGAATGCGCGGATGATCTGTGCCGAATGATCAGTGAAGGAACGTTCCCGTCGCCGGTCGAGCGAACCGACGTCAATTCGTCCCCCCGCGCCGGTGACGGGTTCATTCGCCTCGATACCGAGGGGCGAGTTGTGTACGCGAGCCCGAACGCGCTCTCTGCCTACCATCGGATGGGCCTGACCACCGAACTGTCGGGGCGCGACCTCGCTGCGGTAACACGTTCCCTGATCACCGATCCGTTCGACTCACAAGAGATCGCCGACCACATCCGCGCGTCGCTCACCGGTAGTGAAGGCCACCGGATGGAGGCGGATGCGCGAGGAGCGACAGTTCTGATCCGGACTCTTTCGCTGCGGCCCTACGGCCGGTCCGTAGGGGCCGTTGTGCTTGTGCGCGATGTAACCGAGGTCAAGCGTCGAGACCGCGCGTTGCTGAGCAAGGACGCAACCATTCGCGAGATCCATCACCGGGTCAAGAACAATCTGCAGACTGTCGCAGCGTTGCTTCGACTTCAATCTCGCCGTTTGGACAACGCAGAAGCTCGAACGGCTTTGTCGGAATCCGTTCGGCGTGTGACGTCGATCGCTCTCGTCCACGAGATGCTCTCGATGTCCGTGGACGAGGAGATCGATCTCGACGAGATCGTGGCACGACTGGTTCCGATCATGCTCGATGTCGCCACCGTGAACCCGCGCGTACAAGTTGTTCGAGAGGGAAAGCTCGGCGTGTTCTCCGCGGAACGCGCCACCCCCTTGGTGATGGTTCTGACCGAGCTGGTGCAGAACGCAATGGAACATGGGTTCGACGGGGGGACAGCGGGGATCGTCCGCATTTCCGCTGTTCGCTCCGCCCGGTGGCTGGATGTGGTCATCGGCGACGACGGGCGCGGATTGCCTACCGGATTCTCGCTGGAGAAGTCAGAGGGACTGGGACTTCAGATCGTGCGCACGCTCGTCTCGGTCGAGTTGGGTGGGTCGCTGGGCCTGCGACCCGCGCCGGGCGGCGGGACCGATGCATCGCTGAGGGTCCCACTGGGACGGCGTGCCCCGCGCCTGTGATCGCGAGATCGGATGCAAAAAACCCGGCTTCTCTTTCGAGTGAGCCGGGTTCTTTGTTTGCTGCACCGAGATCGTTCTCTGTAATGCGGGTGTCGTCAGTGGAGTGCGCTTGCGTGCACACCGACAGGCATCAGACGGAGCTACGAGCCCGCGTCCGTGCGTTGCGACGCTTGAGAGCGCGACGCTCGTCCTCGCTCATGCCGCCCCATACGCCGGCATCCTGGCCGGACTCGAGAGCCCAGGACAAGCACTCGGCAGTGACAGGACACCGCGTGCAGACGACCTTGGCATCGGCGATCTGCGCGAGCGCCGGACCACTGTTTCCCACAGGGAAAAATAGCTCCGGATCTTCATCGCGACAAATAGCCTTGTGGCGCCAGTCCATCCTCTGCTCCTTACCGGGCGCCGAAGCGCCGTTTCGATTTCATCGTCGTTGTTCGTTCTAGATTCCGCTGTCGTTCACTTGTGCGTATGCAATGTTTCCGCACTGTTGCTTGTGAATGCTTTCACGAACTTAGGGGAAGTCAAGAGATAGCCGCGTGACCGTGGTCAAGCTCACTCTGTTAGGCTGCATTCAGCTTCCTCTGCACCTTTGTACTCGCCTGGCGGCGTTCGCGCAGAAGTTTTCCACCGAAACTGCCACGTATCGCCTCGTCGGCGGCCGATTATCGAGCGAATCTCACCGTGGAAGCGGTGTCGGCGCCACCACTTCCAGCGCTGCCGGTGTCGCGAAGAACTCCGCTTCCGTGCGCATCCCGATGAAGTCACCATCCATCTGCAAACCGATGGGTTCGCTGGCGGTGATACGAATTCTTGGGACGTCGTCCACCCGAAAAAGATTGCGAGACTTCAGATTCGATCCGGGCGACAACAGTTTCCGTGACAACATCAGAGTCGGTAGTACCTTCGTTGTCGTCATCGCAAACAAGCCGAGGCCGGTGTCGAACGACGTACCGGGATTCGTCTCGACCGGCCGCTCGTCGAGGTACGTCCACGGACTCGAGTTCGAAACAAAAGCGTAATGAACACCCGCCACCGGATCATGGTCCGGAATCTCGACCGTCAACCTCGGATCGTGACGTTTGTTACGGAAGAATGCGCCGACCGCTGCCCGCACATACCGAGTCGCCGACACCGGCTTTCCCTCCTTGCGGCTCGCGTCGATCGCCTGGCACACCTCAGCGTCCAGTCCAAGACCCGCGTTGAAGGTGAACCACCGGTTGTCGCAGTGACCGAGCCCGATCGTCCGACGCGACCGCGCTGCCAGAAGGTCGATCAACTGATTGGTCGCCGCCACCGGATCCGATTCGATCCCCAGCGACCGCGCGAACACATTGGCACTTCCCCCGGGCACCACAGCCAACGGAGGAATTGCGCCGATGGTCACCGAACGCATCGACTTCGGCAACGGCACACCGAGCAGACCATTGATCACCTCGTTGACGGTGCCGTCACCGCCGTGCACAATGACCAACCCAACGCCATCCTCACGAGCCTCACGGGCAAGCTCCGCAGCGTGGTCCCGGTGCGTCGTATGGGCGACAGTGACACGAACACGGCTCGACAGAGCGTGCGCCAGAAGATCCCGCGCAGCCGGGGTCGTCGACGTCGCATTCGGGTTGACAATCAGCAGCGCGCGCACGGGAGATCAGCCTAACGGGTCGTTCCGCTGGCTCCACTCCTGCCTGTTGGGTCGTTCCGCTGGCTCCACTCCTGCCTGTTGGGTCGGAAACGTGTTCTAGGCTGGCCCGGTGTCGACGCCATCCTTGCCCCAGGTGCCACCCTCGACGTTCAGGGCCGCCGGTGTCCTCGTCGCACTCGAAGGCTTCATCGCCCTCGTCGCGGCCGTCGTCCTGGTAGTGCGAGCGGTAAACGGAGTGCAGGACGCCGTGGCAAACGGCTACGGCACAGCGGGATGGTTCGCGATGATCGGAATCATCGTCGGAGCGGCAGGCATAGCGCTCGTCCTGGGCAAGCGGTGGGCACGCGCCGTCGCCCTCGTCGTGCAACTGCTTCTGCTGCCGGTGGTGTGGGCACTGCTCACCGACTCGCATCAACCCCTCTACGGCGCGCTGCTCGGAATCGGTGTGCTCGCCATCCTCGTGCTGCTGTTCAGTCCACCGTCCTCGCAGTGGATGGCCGCCGAATACGCCCACGACCACGGCGACGACGCGGCCTAGGTGCGTACGTCCTCGGTCCGGTGATCCCTGCCGGTTCGAACCGACGGGTGGATGTTGTGAACGATCAACTGCCGAAACGAATGCTCGAAGCCCAGTACCGAATACGCCGCGGGTGACATCGCGAAACGCTTCCCCTCGGTGACCGGGAGCTCCAGCCAGCGCGTCAACAGCACTCTCGAGAAATGCCCGTGTCCCACGAGCACCACGTCCCTGTCCGCGAGCGCCGCGAGGGCTACCTCGAGAACCAAGTCGGCTCGAGCGGATGTCTCGTTCGCAGTCTCGCCGCCCGGGCACGGGTAGGTCCACACCGTCCACTGCGGCACCGTTTGGCGAATCTCAGGAGTCGTCAGACCTTCGTAGTCGCCGTAGTCCCACTCCGAGAGCGCATCCCACTCACGATCGACCGTCAAGCCGGCCAGCTCAGCCGTTCTCCTCGCACGTGCACGAGGGCTGCTGACAACGAGAGGCGTCCGAAGATCCAACTCGCCGATCAATTCTCCCGCAGCCACCGCCTGCTCCTCGCCGATGTTCGTGAGCGGTACATCCGTCTTCCCTGTGTGGCGGCCGGTTCTCGCCCAGTCGGTCTGGCCGTGGCGCAGAAGCACGATGCGTCCGGAGGGAATGTCGATTGCGGTCATGCTGGACATGATGCCGTGTCGAGTCTCATAGTCCGACTCGCCCACAACTGTCGGTCCCTGGCTCTGCGAGCAGATGTAGGCAAGGATCTAGCCTGTGACGACAGTACTAGCGGTTGCCAACCAGAAGGGCGGCGTCGCAAAGACCACCACGGTGGCGTCTCTTGCGGCCGCGTTGCATGCGCTCGGACAACGAGTCCTCGTGGTGGACCTCGACCCGCAAGGGTGTCTGACCTTCTCGCTGGGGCACAACCCGGACAAACTCGACTCCTCGGTGCACGAGGTGCTCACCGGGGACGCCGACGCTGCCGACGTTCTCATCGAGACGGCCGAGGGCATCATGCTGCTGCCTTCCACCATCGATCTCGCCGGGGCGGAAGCGCTGCTACTGATGCGTGCCGGGCGCGAGTACGCACTCAAGAGAGCGTTGGCCCCGATCGTCGACGACTTCGACGTGGTCATCATCGACTGCCCGCCTTCCCTCGGTGTTCTGACGCTGAACGGCCTGACCGCGGCGCAATCGGTGTTGGTTCCGCTTCAGTGCGAGACGTTGGCTCATCGGGGGGTCGGTCAGCTGCTGCGGACCGTGTCCGAGGTCCAGCAGATCACCAACCCGGACCTCACACTGCTAGGGGCATTGCCGACGTTGTTCGACGCACGGACCACGCATAGTCGCGACGTGCTCGGTGACGTATCCGATCGCTACGATCTTCCGGTTCTGGCGCCGCCGATCCCGCGTACCGTGCGCTTCGCGGAAGCATCGGCATCCGGGTCCACCGTCCTGACCGGACGAAAGAACAAGGGCGCGATCGCATATCGCGAACTTTCCGAGAACTTGTTGGCCCACTGGCAGAAGGGTTCGCCGCTCGCGACCTACTCGCCCGCCGACTGACGCTGCGCTCGATCGCCAGACGGCTCAGCGGTCGGCGGTGAGCGCGACCAGTTCGTCGCCGCGTTGCTCGACGACGATATCGCCGATCACGGCCGTGGAGACCGGCCCAGAGTAATCGCCACGATCGAATGCAATGGTTTGCTCGATCGAACCGGTCTCGGCCTCGACTACGGCAATGCCACCCGGTACCGGAATCAACAATCGTCCAGCCATGAGCGCCCCCGGTCCGAGTGCCCCCGGCATCATCCACCGAGGGGACAGATCGCCCAGCGCCAGAGCAACCGTTCCCGCTCCGGTCCACCAACTGAAGACACTCGCCGCGTCGATCACGGCAGGGGACTGGTCGAACTCGGAACCGTCCGTGAGCTCCTCGGGTAGGTCGAATTCCATCACGGGCGCGGAAACGCCATCGAACAGAGCCACTGCTGCCGGAGCGTCATCATGTTCGGGTATGGCGACAGCCACGCGGTCACCCACTGTGGCCAGGACAGCCGCACCGGCTATCGGTCCGTCTGCGCCGGTCAGCGCGGTCACGATAGTCGAGCCGAACTCCTCCGGTTCCCGCGGATCCTCGGGTGCGGGATGGAGCGTGGTCAGCCTGGCCGCAGCGTCCCCGGGACAACTTTCGAGAACGGCAAGGCGAGAGCTGTTCGATGCCGAGGAAAGCAGGGTGCATCCGGATCTGGGTTGGCCATCCGGATTGACCGGTGCATCGACTCTGCCGTATTCGAGGGTGCGGACCAGATCGGAGCGCCACACCTCCAGCCTCGTGTCACCTCTCGAGGTGACGTAGGTCCCATCTTCGCTGAGCTCGATCGCGGCGTCCGCGTCGGAGGTGCGCTGCTTCTCGCGGGCACCGGTTGATCCATTCAGTTCGGTGACCTGAGCACATCCCCGCTCGTCTCGGTACACCGCGACGGCAGAGTCCCAGGCGCCGACGATGTCGCACAGCGATCTGTCTCGGCTGTACTCCCAGGCCCGCGAACCGGTCGCCGGATCGAAACCGGCCACACTGCCGCCGTCGGCCGCGACCACAGCGCCGCCGGCCACCACGGGCGTCGATGTGGCCGGACTGTGAGCCCGCCACAGTTCCGATAACGACGCAGGCACAGTCGAAGCCGCCTGTGCCGGAGGCAGAGGAGTCTGAGCTGTCACCGACGTCGTGCCGCGCGCATCGCTTCCGAGCCAGATCAGCCCGAGGACGAGTGACGCGACCGTCACGATGATCGCCGCGACGACCAAGTCGGATCGTCGACGACGTTCGGGTACCAGCACGAACGAAGACTACTCGGCTGCGCTCGTGCTGGACGACGCCGATGCCGAGGAGCGCCGACGTCTACGTCGGCGCCGCGGTGCACCGTCCTCGGAACGGTCCTCGCTGGCGTCGGCCTCGGAAGACCCGGCCGACCTGGGCTCGGTATCGGAGCGATCGGCTGCGACGTCCGAGGACCCACCGGTCGATTCGGCAGCCGCCGACTGTCCCGCGCGGGTACGCCGACGAGAACGTGCCCGGCGAGGCTTCGATGGGCGCTCGCCCGCGGTCTCCGCATCGGCAGACGGCGCGCCTGCCGTCAGATCGGTCGGTGCGGGCTCCGCTGCGTCGGCGCGGGAATTCGCCGACCGCGGTGCCGGAGCCTTTTTCACCGAACCGGCTACATCGGTCGGTATGTCGAGTTCCTCGAACAGGTGCGGCGAGCTCGAATACGTCTCCACCGGGTCCGGGATGCCTAGGTTGAGAGCCTTGTCGATGAGCTGCCAGCGAGGGATATCGTCCCAGTCGACGAGCGTCACTGCGATTCCGGTTCGACCGGCGCGACCGGTCCGCCCGATGCGGTGCACGAAGGTCTTCTCGTCCTCCGGGCACTGGTAGTTGATGACGTGAGTGACGTCGTCGATGTCGATACCGCGGGCAGCGACGTCGGTTGCGACGAGAACATCGATCCCACCGGTGCGGAACTTCTCGAGCGCCTTCTCGCGCTGAATCTGCCCGAGGTCACCGTGCACTGCGCCGACGGCGAAACCCCGCTCGAGGAGCTCGTCCGCGACTTTCTGGGCGGTGCGTTTGGTCCGAGTGAAGATCATCGTTGCGCCGCGACCGTTGGCCTGGAGCACCTTCGAGACCATTTCGACTTTGTCGAGGGCGTGCGCACGATAGATGTGCTGCGCGGTGCGGTCGTGCACAGCCGAGGACTCGGCCTCTTCGGCTCGAATGTGCGTGGGCTGCGTGAGGAACGTGCGGGCCAGAGTGATGATGGGGCCAGGCATCGTCGCCGAGAAGAGCATGGTCTGCCGCCTGTCGGGCACCATGCCGAGAATTCGCTCGATATCGGGCAGGAACCCCAGGTCGAGCATTTCGTCGGCCTCGTCGAGGACGAGCACGCCGACCTTGCCCAGGATGAGATGACCCTGCTTTGCCAGGTCCAGCAGGCGACCTGGAGTGCCCACTACGACGTCGACGCCCTTCTGCAACGCGCTGATCTGGCTTTCGTACGGCCGCCCACCATAGATCGAGAGAATCTCGACGGGGCCGTTCTTCGACTTCAAGTGCTTCGCCGCGTTCGACAGATCGGAGCTGACCTGAACGCACAGTTCCCGAGTAGGAACAATGATCAGTGCGCGCGGCGTGCCGTCCAGCGGGGTGGTGCCGGAGTCCGGGGTGGTGATGCGATGAAGGAGCGGGACACCGAAGCCGAAGGTCTTTCCCATGCCGGTACGTGCCTGACCGATGAGATCGTCGCCGGCGAGCGCCAGCGGAAGGGTCAGCTCCTGGATCGCGAACGTCCGCTCGATGCCGATATCGGTCAGCGAACGGACGATGTCCTCGCGGACGCCGAGCTCGGCGAATGTCGGAGGAACGTGGGTGTCGTCGAGTTGGGCGGACAACGTGGTGTCGCCGGTCTCGGATTCTTGGTCTATAACGATTTTGCTCAGTGTTCTGGCCTTCCTCGTGGTCACACGCACGCACAAGGAAGGGCACAGGCCTATTGCCGGCCGAAGTCGATGCCCTCGATCCGATGTGATGTCGCGTCGAGCCTCAGCCGTGTCGGAGGAACTTGTGCAGAACTCGACGGGCGAAGCAGTCGTAGCGACCCGAATCAGGTGCGCACACATTGCGGGACCCTCGCGTGGAAATCGTGCATGTTATCGGCACGGGGCGAGGATCCGCCACCATGATAGCTCGCGGAGCACTCAAACCACCCATCGAGGCGGGACGTGCTGGTCGAGTGGGCCGGGTCGGAGGTCGAAGCCGCGTGTGTACGCGGGCCGCGCGGGGAGCGGCGGCGCACGACTACGATCGACCGCATGGGAGCCCACTCGCCTGAATCGATCACCGACGAAGCATCTCCGGCCGACACCGCTGCGGAGGTGCGGATAGCGTTCGATCACCCGGGGGTCTCGGAGCTGTACGCCGTGCTCGCCTACGGAGAGATCTCGGCTTTCTACCGACTCGCAGAGGACGCTCGGATGGCTCCGTCCATGCGGGGCCGCGTCGCTTTGGCCAGCATGGCTGCAGCCGAGATGAGCCATTTCGAATCCTTGGTAGAGGCGCTGTCCGACCGCGGTGTCGAGGTGTACGCGGCGATGGATCCGTTCGTGCGCGCGCTCGATGACTATCACGCGTCGACGAACCCCTCGACCTGGCTCGAGGTCCTTGTCAAGGCCCACGTGGGCGACGGACTCGCTGCCGACTTCTACCGCGAGATCGCGCACACGTTGGACCCCGCGGTCGCGTCGACCGTGCGCGAGGTGCTGGCCGAAACCGGGCATTCCGAGTTCGTCGTCCACGAGGTGCTCACCCGTGTGCAGGCGAGCTCCCAGGACAAGGCGCGGTTGATGCTGTGGGGTCGGCGGCTGCTCGGTGAGGCGATCACGCAGGCGCAGTACGTTCTGGCCCAGAGGGAGAGCCTGACCGACCTGGTCATCACTGCGTCCGGCGATCTGAACGGGGTAGCCGCACTGTTCGACCGGATGCAGGAGCAGCACGCCGAGCGCATGCGTGTCCTCGGTCTCGTCTGAATCGCGGGCCGGTGGTCTGCACCCGGCGAGAGTGTTCGCTGACAGCACAGCGGCGGGATGAGCCTCCCGACCCCGGACTGCACTAGCCTGGGCGGAGCAGCTGAAGTTGTCTATGAGTTCGGAGGTTGGCCGTGGAGGTCAAGATCGGTGTGTCGGAAAGCTCGCGCGAGCTCGTGGTGAACAGCGACCAGTCGCCGTCCGAGGTCGAGGCGCTCGTCGCCGACGCTCTCGCTGGCAAGAAGGATGTGCTCGCACTCGTCGACGACAAGGGACGCAAATACCTCGTGCAGTCGGCGAAGGTGGCATACGTCGAGATCAGCCCCGCTGACGCTCGCAAGGTCGGTTTCGCACCCAGCTAGAGGCGAGGCCGGCGGTCAGGTGCTGCTGGCCACCGACACGAAAAAGTCCGCGTATCGCATTCGATACGCGGACTTTTTCGTGACACGTGGTGCGCCTGTCAGGGCGCCTGGAGGGGGACGTGAGACAGGCCGCCCCAGGCCAACGACACGGTCGTGTCGACGGCGTCTTCCTTCGAGATGGGCCGGTCCGCCTCGAGCCAATACCGGGCGGTGAACTGGCTGGCGCCGACCAGACCGACTGCCAGCACTCGCGCCCGGTAGGGATCCAGGCCGGAATCGTGAGCGACGAGGTCGAACACGGCGTCCACGCACGCTTCGGTTGCCTGCTCGACGCGCGCGTTCACCTGGGGATCGCCCATGAGGTCCGACTCGAATACGAGACGGAATCCCTGAGTGTCGGTGTCGACGAAGTCGTAGAACGCGAGCACCGCCGCTCGGACGCGCTTGCGGTTGTCGGTCGTGGACCGGAGTGCTTGCCGTACGCCGGCGATCAAGGTGTCGACATAACTCTGCAGAACCGCGAGGTAGAGCTCGAGCTTCCCGGGGAAGTGCTGGTACAGAACCGGCTTGCTGACGCCGGCGCATTCGGCTATCTCGTCCATCCCCGACGCGTGATAGCCGCGGGTCACGAAGACCTCGCTGGCCGCGGCGAGCAGTTGCGCCCGCCTGGCATCGCGGGGCAGCCGCGCACTTCGACGGCCTGCAGGGGAGGTCGGACGATCCGAAGACATCCGATCCGCGAGTTCTGTCATTGTGGTTGTTCCCATCCGCATCGTCACTGCACCCGTGTTGGACGCCCCCACCTCTTGTCAGGTGGGCGATTTCCGTAGCGCAGATCAAAACGCAACGATACCCGCCATGGCCCGAGCGGTTGGGATGGCGGTGGGCTCGGTCGCGGTGAGCAGGGCCGGCACGCCGACCGACCTGTCGGTTTTTCCCGTTGTCACCGACGGGACGTTGTTGGAACAGACAAACATCGGCGCGGCGATCGGCGTACGTGTTCGTCTGTGAGATTCTGGCGGGGTGACTGACCGAGGCGGGCCGCAGCGCGGCGGACGGGCGTGGGCAGATGCCGACGTCGACGACGCTCGGCACGGGGGACGAGGCTCGCACCAGCCCCTGCGAGCGCAGTGGGATCCGACGGCTCGCAACGAGCCGCACCGGCCTCGCAACACTCGGCCGGATCGGCGGGCCAAGAAGCAGTCGAAACTGGGGAAGTTCGCCTCGGTGTACGGGTGGCGCGCGTACGCGATTCCAGTTCTGCTCGTGGTGACCACTCTCGTGGTGTTCGATGCGGTCAAGACCGGAGATCCGATGACCACCGCGACCTCCGGAAACGGCCAGCCCGCCGATCCAGGATTCGGTGCCCTCAGCTCCGACACCACCGATACCACGGGCGTCATCGGTGTCCCGCCTGCAGCCGACGGGAACTTCGCAGAGTCCATACCGTCGGGTCAACTGCCGGACGGCGGTCCGTTCGCCGTCGAAGGTGCAGGGACGTGGCACATCGTTCCCGGCTTCACCGAGCAAGTAGGTCAGGGTACCGAGCGAGTCTTCTCGTACACGGTCGAAGTGGAGGACGGCGTCGACACTGCCGGATTCGGCGGCGACGAGTCGTTCGCGCGGTTGGTCGATCAGACGCTGAGCAATCCGAAGAGCTGGACCAACGACCCGCGCTTCGCATTTCGGCGGATCGATCAGGGTGAGCCGGATTTTCGGATATCGCTGACGTCCCAGTTGAGCATTCGCCCTGCCTGCGGATACGACATTCAGCTCGAGGTGTCGTGCTACAACCCCGGAATCGGCAGAGTTGTACTGAACGAGCCACGATGGGTCCGCGGAGCGATCGCGTTCCAGGGTGACATCGGCTCGTACCGGCAGTATCAGATCAATCACGAGGTGGGTCATGCGATCGGCTACCAGCAACACCAGCCGTGCGAAACCGAGGGCGGACTCGCGCCGGTGATGATGCAGCAGACATTCGGCACCGCCAACGACGACATCGCGCGACTCGACCCGGAGGGTGTGGTGCCGATGGACGGGAAGACGTGCCGATTCAATCCGTGGCCGCACCCGCGGGGCTGAGGAGTGGAGGAGTAAATGACGCTGTTGCCCCCCCTGGTCGAACCGTCGGTCGAGCTGACCTTCGACGATGTCGCGCGCTATAGCCGGCACCTGATCATTCCCGATGTCGGAACGATCGGACAACGCCGGTTGCGTTCGGCTCGGGTGCTCGTGATCGGCGCGGGCGGTCTCGGATCCCCGGCGCTGCTGTACCTGGCTGCGGCGGGCGTCGGCACGTTGGGGATCGTCGAGTTCGACGAGGTGGAGCTGTCGAATCTGCAGCGGCAGGTCATCCACGGACAATCGGATGTGGGCCGATCGAAGGCTGCGAGTGCGCGGGATTCGATCAGAGAGATCAACGATGGCGTCGAGGTCAGGCTCCACGAGTACCGGTTGGACTCGGCCAATGCAGTGCAGTTGTTCGAGCAATACGACCTGATTCTGGACGGCACCGACAACTTCGCCACTCGCTACCTCGTCAACGACGCCGCGATCCTGGCCGGCAAGCCCTACGTGTGGGGCTCGATCTATCGGTTCGAGGGTCAGGTGTCGGTCTTCTGGGAGAACGCACCCGGTGGGCGTGGTCTGAACTACCGTGATCTGTACCCGGAGCCACCACCCCCGGGAATGGTGCCCTCCTGCGCCGAAGGCGGCGTACTCGGTGTGCTGTGTGCTTCCGTCGGTTCGGTCATGGTGACCGAGGCGATCAAGTTGATTACCGGCATCGGAGAAACGTTGCTCGGCCGGCTCATGATCTACGACGCGTTGGCCATGTCGTACCGGACCATTCGGGTCCAACGTGACCCCGCTCGTGTACCCGTCACCGAGTTGATCGACTACGACGAGTTCTGCGGCGTCGTCAGCGAGGATGCCGCAGCTGCAGCCGCCGATTCCGCGATCACGCCGACTGAGCTCGCGGACTTGATGAAAGGGTCGGACGAACTCGCACTGATCGACGTGCGTGAACCTGTCGAATGGGACATCGTCCACATAGAGGGTGCAAGGCTGGTTCCAAAGGGGAAAATCCTGTCGGGTGAGGCCTTGTCTTCGCTGCCGCAGAGCGGTCGTCTCGTGCTGTACTGCAAAACCGGCATTCGTTCGGCGGAAGCGCTCGCGGCGGTGAAGCGTGCCGGTTTTGCCGACGCCGTACATCTACGGGGCGGGATAGCCGCATGGGCGAGACAGGTGGATCCGTCGTTACCGGTTTACTAGCGCGCCTGCCGTCCGCACCGTCTGTGCGGCGGTAGCGTGCAGAGAGTGAGCTCAGTGGAACCCCCTCAACACGTGATTTCCACGTTCGGGCTGCGCGACGTACCCCCGATTCCGCTCGGCGCGGATTGGGACGGTGGGTGGCGGCTCGGCGACGTCGTCCTCTCGCCCGTCGCCGACCATGCGCGCGCCGCGTGGTCGGCCAAGGTGCGCGAGAATCTGGCCGTAGATGGTGTGCGGTTGGCACGGCCGGTGCGCTCGACCGACGGGCGCTACGTGGTCAGCAGTTGGCGGGCGGATACCTTCATCGTCGGTTCACCGGAACCCCGTCACGATGAGGTGGTCTCGCTGTCCGTCCGGCTGCATACCGCCACCGCTCAGTTGGACAAGCCAAGATTCTTGGTAGGTCCGCCCGTCGCTCCCTGGACGGACGCAGACGTCTTCGTCGCTGCGGATCGGTCGGCGTGGGAGGCGACGCCGCTGCGCGCGGCTCGGGCGGCCGGGGCGCCTGAGGTGAGTTCGAGTGACGGGAAGCAGAGCCTCGAACTGATCAAGCAGTTGTCCAGCCTGCGTAAACCGGTTCAGTCGCCCGACCAGCTCGTGCACGGGGACCTTTTCGGCACGGTCTTGTTCGACGGTAATGCAGCGCCTGGGATCACCGACATCGCACCGTATTGGCGTCCGGCTTCGTGGGCTGCGGCAGTGAGTGTCGTCGACGCGATCTCGTGGGGCGGTGCCGACGACGCACTCATCGGGCGGTGGGAGGATCTCCCCGAATGGCCGCAGATGTTGCTTCGTGCGCTGGTTTTCCGCTTCGCCGTACACGCATTGCATCCCCGATCGACGCCGGAGGCGTTTCCGGGATTGGCGCGCACCGCCGACCTCGTGCGGCTATTGCTCTGAAGGTGTCTGCGTCGGTCCGCCGGAGCAGATGTCATGTCCGAGTTCGTCGAAGAACGTCAGCGCGGCGGCGCGGGCCTTGTCGGCATCGCCGCTGACGATGGCGTCGACGAGGGCCACGTGCTCGTCGACGTAATCGTGTCCGTGCAGGGTCACGTGATGGTGCATGGTCTGCTCGATTATCGGCAGCAGTGAATCGTAGAACTCCAAATAGATGGCGTTGTGGCTCGCCGCGACGATGGCTCGGTGAAATCGCGCGTCGACGGACACCGCAGTGTCTACGCTGTCGCTCGCCCAGGACTTGTTGCGGTCGCCCAGGGCCTCGGTGAGCGCGCGAATGTCTTCGGCATCGCGCCGTTCGGCAGCCAATGTGGCGGCGGTGACCTCGAGGGTGCGGCGAAGCTCGGTCACATCGCGATCCTGCGCGTCGGCGAAGTACTTGCCGAGCGTGCCACCCAGGTCCGAGGCGGCCATCACGAATGTTCCCGAACCCTGCCTGCGTTCGACCATTCCAGCGTGTACGAGCGCTTGCACCGCTTCGCGGACGGTGTTTCGACCGGTTCCGGTCAGTTCGCACAGTTCGGCTTCGGTCGGGATGCGCGCACCCACCGGCCATTGCTTCGTGACGATCTGCTCGCGTAACTGCGCCGTGACCTGCGCGATGAGGCTGGAGCGTTGAACCTGCTGCACGTGTGAATCTCCCCGGGTGTCCGTGTGGCGTGTCGCGTCCACTTTACTGCTTTGCGTCAGGTGATCCGGTCATCCTATGATTTGCCGGTGAGTACCATTGCCGCAACGGAGACCGAGGATCGCGCCGATTCGCGCCGCGTGCTGCGGGGGCGCGCTCTCGTATTCGCTGCAATAGTCCTTTCGGCGTTGACGCTGCGGGCTGCGGTGACCTCGATCAGCCCGTTGTTCGGTCGAATCGGCGCCGACCTGCAGTTCGGGTCCACTGTGGTTGGTTTGGTCGGGATGCTGCCACCGGCAATGTTCGCCGTGTCCGGTCTGTTGACGCCGATACTCGCGAAGCGGACCGGGCTCGAACTCGCGGCGTTGATCGCCATGTCACTGACGACGGTGGGCATGGCGTCGCGCGCCTTCGCACCCGACACGGCGAGTTTGCTCCTGCTGTCCGCGGTGGCGCTGGTCGGGATGGGTATCGGCAACGTCGTCATCCCACCCTTGGTGAAGCGATACTTCTCGGAACGACTCGCTGTGGTCAGCACGATATATATCTGCGCGATGCAGATCAGCACGATGGTGCCGCCTCTGCTCGCGGTACCCGTCGCCGATGTGTACGGATGGCGTGTGTCGATCGGTGTGTGGGCCCTGGTCGCGCTGGCCGCAGCAGTGCCGTGGCTCGGCGTGGTGCTGGTGCACCGGCACGAAACGAAGCGGACGAGGGCTCTCGCCGTGACCGGCCTCGACATCGGCAGCGCAGACCGGGCCGGTGACACTGCGGTTGCCGCTGCCGCACCCGAAGGGCAAATCTTCCGCTCGTCGCTCGCCTGGGGAATGGCCGGGATGTTCGCGATGACGTCATTCATTACGTACGCGATGCTGACATGGCTGCCGACCATCCTCACCGATGCTGGGATCGGTGAGGCTCGCGCCGGTGCCTCCGTCGCAGCATTCGGTGCGATGGGCCTGATCTCTTCCCTGGTCGCACCCAGCCTGTGTGCGCGTCTGAACAATCCTTACGGCCTCGTCCTCGGTGCTGCAGTGTTCTACCTCGGCGGCTTCTCCGGCCTTCACTTTTCGCCGACCGAGGGCACCGCCTTCTGGGTGTGCCTCATCGGTCTCGGTACCTTGACCTTCCCGATGTCGTTGACACTGATCAACCTGCGTACTCGCACACCCGTCGGATCCTCGAGGTTGTCGGGCTTCACCCAGGGACTCGGTTACGTGGTCTCGGCCACCGGACCGCTGTCGTTCGGTCTGGTGCACTCGTTGTCGGGAGGCTGGGCCGTTCCCATGCTGATGCTGACCGGATGTGTTGCCGTGTTGCTCGTCGCGGGGTACTTCTGCTGCAAGCCGAGGATGCTCGAAGACACCTGGTGAGGACCTCACATCCCGCGCAGCGATCTCGAGAATTGCCTCACTCGCTGCGTTCGGGTGAGGTGAGACCAAGTTAATCAGCAGGTCATCGCAGGCAGCGCCTGCGCAACATGGCTTTTCTATCTTTGGGTCTCCCACGTGATCAGGAGGCCCAACGTGACAAGTAGCCCCGAGGCTCCATCAACCGATACGTCCTCGACTCAACGCCCGAAGCCGGGAACCGTCCCCGTTTCGGTCAACCACCACATCCGCCATTGGGATTCCGAGGACATCGACGCCTGGGAAGCCGGCGGGAAGCACATCGCCAAGCGCAACCTGATCTGGTCCGTCATCGCGGAGCATGTCGGATTCTCCATCTGGTCCATTTGGTCGGTGATGGTGCTGTTCATGCCCCTCTCCGTGTACGGCATCGATGCAGCGGGCAAGTTCTTCCTCGTCGCGGTACCGACCCTGGTAGGCGCGATACTGCGAATCCCGTACACGTTCGCCACCGCCAAGTTCGGCGGTCGCAACTGGACGATCTTCAGCGCATTGGTTCTGCTCGTTCCCACGGTGCTGACCATGTACTTCATGCTCAATCCCGCTTCGTACACGACCTACATCATCATCGCCGCCTTTGCCGGGCTCGGTGGTGGAAACTTCGCCTCGTCGATGACCAACATCAACGCCTTCTACCCCCAGCGTGAGAAGGGTTGGGCTCTGGGGCTCAACGCAGGTGGCGGAAACATCGGTGTGCCGGTCATCCAGCTCATCGGTCTGCTCGTCATCGCTACTGTCGGCAACACTGCACCCGAAATCGTCTGCGCCATATACCTCGTCCTCATCGCCGCCGCCGCTGTCGGTGCTGCGTTGTACATGGACAATCTCGACAACCAGAAGACCAACGGGCGCTCGATGATCGACGTCATGAAGTTCGCGGACTCGTGGTGGATCGCATTCCTCTACATCGGCACATTCGGATCGTTCATCGGCTTCAGCTTTGCATTCGGGCAGGTACTGCAGATCAACTTCCTGGCCGGATTGACCGACGGTGCACCTGCAACCCCAGCTCAGCAGGCGCAGGCATCGCTGAGCGCCGCTCAAATCGCCTTCATCGGACCACTGCTCGGCTCCATCTCTCGTCCCTACGGCGGCAAGCTCGCCGACAAGATCGGCGGCGGCAAGATCACGCTCTACACGTTCGTGGCGATGGTGTTCTCCACGGGGCTGCTCGTCGTGGCCGGTACTTGGCACGACAACACGGCAGGCGCGGCAACCGGAACGATGATGGTTCTCTTCGTCGTGGGCTTCATCCTGCTTTTCCTGCTCTCGGGAATCGGTAACGGCTCGGTTTACAAGATGATCCCGGCGATCTTCGCAGCGAAGTCGGTCGAGCTGAAGGGCATGACGGTCGACGAACAGCAGCACTGGTCTCGTCGGATGTCGGGCGCACTCATCGGAATCGCTGGTGCCGTCGGTGCACTGGGTGGAGTAGGGATCAATCTCGTTCTCCGCGCTTCGTATTCGGGTGAAGCGAAGTCGGCCACGACTGCATTCTGGGTCTTCCTGATCTTCTACGTGGTGTGCTGCTTCCTCACCTGGGCGGTCTACCTCCGCAAGCAAAGCGGCGCAGATTCGAACGCCGCTCCGGCCGGCCGCTCGGTCTGATACGACCGCTCGCGAAACATCTCGACCAAAGTACTTCGGAAAGGACCCCACGTGAAGAACGCGGTGGTAATAGGACACGGCATGGTCGGACACCGGTTCGTCGAGGCGTTGCGCGCACGTGACGACTCTGGTGACTGGAAAGTCACGGTGCTCTGCGAGGAAGCACTACCGGCGTACGACCGCGTGGGGTTGTCCTCATACGTGGGCGCCTGGGATCACAAGGAACTCGCGCTCGCAGGCAACGACTACCCCGGTGACACGGTGGTCGACATGCGCCTCGGAGTTCGCGCGGACAGTGTCGATCGCACCGCGAGGACGGTGACGACCTCCACCGGCGAGATCGTCGATTACGACGCTCTGGTGTTCGCCACCGGTTCCTACCCATTCGTACCGCCGATCACCGGTCACGATCTCGACGGGTGTTTCGTCTACCGGACGCTCGATGACCTCGACCGGATCAGGGCGCGTGCCGAGGCGGCGGGACCGGGTGCAGTCGGAGTCGTAGTAGGGGGCGGGCTACTCGGTCTCGAAGCGGCGAACGCGCTGAAGAAGCTGGGCATGACACCGCATGTCGTCGAATTCGCGCCCCGGCTCATGCCGTTGCAGGTCGACGAGGGCGGCGGAGCTCTGCTGGCCCGCCTGGTCACCGAACTCGGTCTCGACGTCCACGTCGGAGTGGGCACCTCGTCGATCACCGAGAAGCCCGACGGCGCCGGACTGACCGTCGAACTGTCGGACGGCAGCGTCATCGATGCCGCGTTGCTGGTGTTCTCCGCCGGTGTTCGTCCGCAGGATCAGCTGGCCCGAGATTGTGGTCTCGAGGTCGGCGAGCGCGGTGGAGTCATGGTCGATACCGGTTGTCGTACAGCCGATCCCGCCGTCTACGCCATCGGTGAATGTGCTGCCGTGGAGGGGCGCTGCTACGGATTGGTCGCTCCCGGCTACTCCACGGCCGAGGTCGTCGCGGATCGCCTGCTGGGCGGCGCCGCGGAGTTCCCCGGAGCGGACATGTCCACCAAGCTCAAGCTCATGGGAGTCGATGTCGCCAGCTTCGGCGACGCGATGGCCGCGACACCGGGTGCGCTCGAGGTGGTCTTCAGCGACGCGCCCAAGGGCACTTACTCCAAACTGGTCGTATCCGACGATGCAAAGACGCTCCTCGGCGGCATTCTCGTGGGCGACGCGAGTGCGTACTCTCTCCTGCGACCATTGGTCGGGCGTGAGCTGCCGGGGGATCCGGGTTCGTTGATCTCGCCGGCAGCCGAACAGGTCGGCATGGGAGCTTTGCCCGACGAGGCAGAGATCTGCTCGTGCAACGGAGTCACCAAGGGTGCGATCTGCGGGGCCATCGCCGATGGTGCCGGCGACGTCGCTGCCGTGAAGAGTTGCACGTCGGCGGGCACGACCTGTGGTGGTTGCCTACCGTCGATCAAGCAACTTCTCGCAGCGTCCGGTGTCGTGATGTCGAAGGCTCTGTGTGAGCACTTCGGTCAGTCGCGCGCCGAGCTGTACGAGATCGTGCGGGCCACGAATACGCGCACGTTCTCTTCGCTCATTGCCAAGTACGGCACGGGAACCGGCTGTGACATCTGCAAGCCTGTGGTGGCCTCGATCCTGGCGTCGACTTCCTCGGACCACATTCTCGACGGTGAGCAGGCCTCGCTGCAGGACACCAACGACCACTTCTTGGCGAACATCCAGAAGAACGGCACGTATTCGGTGGTGCCGCGTATGCCTGGCGGCGAATGCACACCCGAGCAGCTCATCGTGATCGGTGAGGTTGCGCGCGATTTCGGTCTGTACACCAAGGTGACGGGAGGCCAACGGATCGACATGTTCGGCGCACGCGTCGAGCAGCTGCCGGCGATCTGGAAGCGCTTGGTCGATGCCGGTATGGAGTCTGGTCAGGCCTACGGAAAATCCCTGCGGACGGTGAAAAGCTGTGTGGGATCGAGTTGGTGCCGGTACGGCGTTCAGGACTCGGTAGGTATGGCCGTCGATCTCGAGAACCGATACCGGGGATTGCGTTCGCCGCACAAGATCAAATTCGGTGTCTCCGGGTGCGCTCGCGAATGTGCCGAGGCTCGCGGCAAGGATGTCGGGGTCATCGCCACCGAGGGCGGCTGGAACCTGTACGTGGCAGGCAATGGCGGCCAATCGCCCAAGCACGCGCAGCTGCTGGCTTCGAACCTCGATGATGCGACCCTGGTCAGCTACATAGACAGGTACCTGATGTTCTACGTCCGCACCGCCGACCGGTTGCAGCGCACCGCGCCGTGGCTCGACTCTCTCGACGGCGGTCTCGAGCATCTCAAGGCGGTGGTCTGTGAAGACAGCCTGGGTATCGGTGCGGAGCTGGAAGCGGACATGGCCCGCCACGTCGCGGGGTATCGGGACGAGTGGGCGGGCGTGCTCGAGGACGAGGAGAAGCTGGGGCGGTTCGTCTCGTTCGTCAACGCACCGGAGGAACCGGACCCGACGGTTGCGTTCGACGAAAGCGGGGCCCGCAAGGTGCCCGTCCTCATGGGAATGCCGACGTTCGGCGGCTAGTCGAGCTGAGCCGATCACGACTATCGCGACTATCGAGACATGTGCACACCCGGGTAATCGCTATTTAACGACGAAGAAACATCGGCAACGTGCAATAGCACAAGGAGGTACGTGATGACTGTCATCGATTCTGGAACCAACACCGATTCTCGAACCAACACGGTTCCTCGAACCGCTGAGGGGTGGACCGCTGCATGTGCCCTGGATGCCTTGGTTCCGGGTAGAGGTGTCGCTGTTCTGCTTCGTGGCGGCACACAGGTTGCGCTGTTTCTACTGGCCGATGGTGGGCTGCGTGCGGTCGGCAACATCGATCCGTTCGGACGCGCCGCGGTCATGTCGCGTGGTTTGGTCGGGGACCGTGCTGGCGAGCCTACGGTAGCGTCGCCGCTGCTCAAGCAGGTGTTCTCGCTGGTCGACGGTCGATGCTTGGACGATGACACAGTAGGGCTCGGCTCGTTCGAAACGTCCGTCGTCGATGGCGTGATCTTCGTGCGCGGCCAATCGACATGATCTTGGAAGCCGGAGCGGAGCCGCTCGCTGGGTTCGCTGTCGGGATCACGGCGTCGCGCAGGGCTGAGGAGTTGGCGACGCTACTGGTTCGGCGCGGCGCGTCGGTGATGCACGCCCCTGCGATTCGAATCATTCCGCTCGCCGACGATGCCGAGTTGGAGCGCGTGACGTCGAGCATCATCGACAATCCTCCTGAGATCACGGTTGCAACAACGGGAATTGGCTTCCGCGGTTGGATGGAGGCAGCTGAGGGGTGGGGTCGCGCCGAGAGTCTCGGCCGCGCGTTGGCCACGTCCCGCTTGCTTGCGCGTGGGCCCAAGGCGAAGGGTGCCATTCGTGCCGCCGATCTGCGCGAGGAGTGGAGTCCGGTGTCGGAGTCCTCTGCGGAGGTCCTCGAACACCTGCTGCGCGAGGGCGTGAAGGGAACCCGTATCGCTGTGCAATTGCACGGGGCGACAACGGAGTGGGAGCCGATGCCCGACTTCTGTGAGGCGCTGCGCGACGCCGGAGCTGACGTCGTTCCGGTTCCCGTGTACCGGTGGACGGCGCCGGACGACAGTAGTCCGATGGACCGCATGATCGAGGCGGTGGTTCTCGGGGATCTCGACGCTGTCAGTTTCACCAGCGCGCCTGCCGTGGCTTCGCTGCTCATGCGGGCCGACGAGAACGGTGTGCTCGAGCCGCTCCTTCATTCGATGCGTACCCGTGTGCTGCCCGTGTGCGTCGGTCCCGTTACGGCGGCGCCGTTGGAACAGATGAAAGTGTGTACCACGCAACCGGATCGGGCCCGGCTCGGTGCTCTTGCGCGCCACATCGCCGAGGAGCTGCCGCGGCGATCGATGCCGGTGGACGCCGGGGGACACGCACTCAGTGTCCGCAGCCGATGCGTCGTCGTCGATGGTGAGGTACGGCCGGTATCGCCAGCAGGGATGGCCTTGATCAAGACTCTGGCCTATAGGCCGGGGCGCGTGGTGTCGAGGGATGAGCTCCTCGCCGCGCTGCCCGGTGGCGGTGATGACACGCACGCAGTGGAGACCGCTATGACTCGACTTCGATCCTCGCTCGGCGCGCCCAAAATCGTTCAGACGGTCGTCAAGCGCGGCTACCGGCTGGCCATGGAGCCCGATGCGCCGATTTCGGAACCGACCGGGGTTGCGGATCCGTTCGGTGTGGAGACCTACTCGAAGGTGCCTACCGTTGTCTCGGAAGGAAAGTACTGAAATGTCCGTCGATGGCACGACCGCAGATCCAGTCCTTGTCCTCGTTGCGCACGGCACGCGCAATGCCCGTGGTGTTCAGATGGTGGCCGACATGGCCGAGGTACTGGCTCGGCAAGTGGGCACCACCCGTGTTGCCTTCGTGGATGTCCTGGGCCCGTCGCCGTCGGAGGTGCTCCGGGAACTGTCCGAACCTGCTGTCGTCGTACCCGCGTTTCTCGCGTCCGGCTACCACGTCCACACCGACGTCCCGCGTGAAATCGCCGAGAGCAACCATGGAAACGTGGTGGTGACAAGGGCGCTGGGGCCGGATCCCGTGCTCGCCGAGGTGATGTTTGCCCGGCTTCGCGACGCGGGGTGGCAACCGGGTGAGGCAGTAGTGCTCGCCGCTGCCGGCTCGTCCGATCGCAGGGCGCTTCTGGAACACCGCCGAGCTGCGTCCATGCTCGCCGACCGCACGCAGGCGCCAGTGCGCATCGGTTACGTCGCCACTGCCACCCCGACGGTCGCCGAGGCGGTTTCGACGCTGCGGGCCAGCGGCCACACGAGGGTATTCGTGGCGTCGTATCTGCTGGCGCGCGGGCTTTTTCACAATCGCCTCGCCGATGCGGGAGCCGACGGCGTTGCCGATCCTCTCGGTGTTCATCCGGCGATCATCGACCTCGTCGCTGATCGATACCTGGAGGGCAGCCGGCAGTTGGCTACGGTAGGAAGATCAGTTCTACCGGCATATCGGATGTGACGTCCGGAGGCACCACGGCCAACGCTTCGTGGAATGCGATCTGCAGCAGATGCGCGGTCCGCAGGTGCGATTCGGCCAGCCACACCATGCCCTGACTGGTGACCGGAACGATCCGTGTGACCGATGAACGCACGGCGTCAGCGTTGGACACGCGGCCGAGATGGCTCGGCGCCCGGTGGCGGACGGTCAGGGCGTCGGCGATCGCGGCGCCCGTCGTCATCGTGGTGATGATGGCGGCCAGGGGGTTGCCCGGCAGTCCCAGAACGACGACCCCGGACGGAAGCACCGCGGCGATTTGCGACCCACCGGGACGGACAGCAACTCGATCGATCAGGACATGCGCATCCGCTGAGATCAGCGCGGTCCGCAGTCGGTCAGCGGCGCCGCCGCCCGTCGCCCCGATGACGATCAGCATGTCCGCATCACCCGGGTCGATCAGTGCGTCGTCGAAAGCGCTCGGTGAATCCTCGAGGTGTGCGGACCCGACTACGTCGATGCCGCAGGCGCGGAGGTAAGCGGGAATGACGGGACCGATCGTGTCCCTGGTCTGCCCAGGGTGAAGGGGGCCGTTGACACGAATCTCACTGCCACTCGACAGAATTCGCGCACGAACGGGCCCGCGAACGGTCAACTCGGTTACCTCCGCGCTCAGTGCGACGGACATCACTGCCTCGGAGACCACTGTGCCCGCCGGAACGAGCAGCGCTCCCACGTGCCAGTCTTCCCCCACTCGTCGGCGATCGTCCCGCGCGGGTGCGCCCTTCCGTAATGTCAGTTCGCCGTCGAAATGCTCGACGAACTCATCACGCACCACAGCCGTCGCCCCGACGGGTACCGCGGCGCCGGTGGCGATCCGGACGGCTTCACCCGCGAGCAGAGCGGGAAGATCGGATGTGCCGGCATAGGCCACATCCGCGCGCAGCGTCCACGGCGCTTCGCCGGACACGGCGTAACCGTCCATCGCCGAAATGTCCACTTGTGGAAGCGCTGCGGCAGCGGAAAGTGGTTGCGCGAGAACGCAACCCACTGCATCGTTGACCGCTATGGGTCGGGGTGGCAGCGGGGCCAGGCCGCTGTCGAGGACGGCGCGGACTCGATCGAAGTCGATTGCGGCAGTTCGCGGGTTCTCCGCAGCCGCTCGCAGCCGCGCCCGCCGGAGATCCTCGACGGTGTCGCAGTCGCCGACGCCGTCGACCCTGATTTCACCGTGATCGGTGGGGACCAACACCCGCAGGGGGGCGTTGTGGACGGTATCGAGTCCAGTGACGGCCTCGACAAGGGTTCGGCGTTGCCACGCGCCGAGCAGATACTGTGTCCGGCCGGCCTCGTCGACGACGAACGCGGCGGACTGCTGTGCTGCGGCACGTACAAGCTTTGCAACAGTGGAGGTCCCGACGAAGGGGACATCGGCAGCGAGCACGAGAACGACGTCCCCGACGTCCGGACCGAGAGCAGCCAGACCGGCGGCTATGGCAGCGACCGGACCTCCGCCCGCTGGGTCCTCGCGCACCTGTTTCACGTACGTCTCGAGCTCGGCGCGGTGCGGCCCGACCACCACGATGTGTCGACAGCTCGACGCGGCATCGATCGCGCGCTGAACCAGGCTAACTCCACCGACCGTGAGGCCGGGCTTGTCCAATCCACCCATTCTGCGCGCGGTTCCGCCGGCAAGGATCACAGCGTCGACGGTTACAGCGTCGTCGGTCATCACCGCGGCGGCAGTGGTACGTTCTGCAACCGCACCTGACCACGCGCGATGGTCTTGCCGCTGTCGGAGGCCGTGATAGTCACCAGCCACAGTTGCTGGACGCGGCCCTGTTGCAGTGGCTCGGCAACGACGTCGACTCGTCCACCTTTGCTCGCTCGAAGAAAATCGGTTCCGTTGTGCACGCCGACCGCGAATTCCCCTCGGTCTTTGACTGCTTCGCTGGCGCCGATGCTCGCCGCGGTCTCGACCGCCGTCGTGTAGACACCGCCGTGCACGACGCCCCACGGGGTGAAGTGGTCGGGGCCCAACTCGATGTGACCGACGACGCGGACACCGGAAACGTCGTCGACGACGAGACCGGCCGAGGCGACGAACGGGCTCGCTTTCGACAGGGCATACGGTGCCGTCGCACGCGGATCGAACTGTCCCAGGTCCATACCCGGAACCCTAGTAGGTGGCCGTGGGCGGGTACGGCCAGGTCACGAAAAGGTGAACCGAACGAGGCGCAGATCGACGCGACCGTCGCGGACGGTCACGCCCTCCTCTCGAAGCTTGGCGAGCTGCCGTTCCGCGAGGTGCGGAGCGGGCTTCCCGCTCGCGGAGAGCACCCGATGCCAGGGAAGATCCGCGGAGTCCATGCGCATGATCGCGCCGACCGTTCGGGGGCTGGACAGCTCGGCAGGTACCGACGCGACCAGCGACCGCACCCTCTCGATCTGGACTTCGGTGATCGCCGCCATCTACAGAAGCTCACGCACCAGCGCTGCGACATCGGCGGGCTTGGCTTGCGGGACCATGTGATCGCAGTCCAGCTCGACGACAGTGAGACTCGAACCGAGTTGCTCTCGCAGCGCGGTCTTGAACTTCTCGCTCACGTACGGCGGCTGAACCCTCTCCGCCTGCACGACGACGGTGGGCGTGTCGGCCGGAGGTACCACGATCGGACGCGCCAGCTCACCCCACGATGCGACGATCGCGGCCGTGGACATACGCCACCGGACCCGGCCGTTGTCCGCGGCGACGAGATGGGCGTCGACTTCGCGGTCGAGCAGTTCCGGCGGGACATCGGCCCAGGCCCCGTTGACCTTCTCGGATTTCGCTTCGGCGGCATCGGTGTAATCCGGGTACTTCGCAGTCAGTTCCGCGACCTCGAGCAGATCGGCCGGATCGAGTCCGATTGCGGGGTCGAGCAGTACGAGTGCGCGCACGAGTTCAGGTCTTCGCTGGGCGAGATGCACTGCGATGGCGCCCCCGTAGGAATGTCCGACGACGAGGACCGGTCCGCGGGCATGGGCGTCGAGCAGTGCGGCCAGGCCATCGACCTGAGCAGTGATGTCCCACGGAGGTGTCCACGGCGAACGGCCGTGACCGATCAGATCGGGCGCGTATATGCGCGCCTCGGGTAGATGGTTGTCCGCCAGGTCGGCCCAGCGGGCTCCGTGACCGGTCATTCCGTGAACCGCGAGAATCTCGGGGCCGTCGGCAGGCCCGTACGTGTGAAAATTCAGATCTGGCACGACGTTCACTATGCCGTACCCGGGTGGACGCGTCGCGCTGCCGTCCAGACTGTCTTGCCGTCGATGCCGAGTCTGTCGGTGGTGCGTGATGCAATTTCTCCCATGGACACCGACATCGCAGCACGCACTTCGCCGGTCGGCGTGCGTGATGACGGCAGGCAGGGCAATGCCACGACCCTGGTGCGGGAACCAGTGGCCGTCGCGAGTCCTCGTTCCTGGTCCGGGCCTGCGCAGGCGTTGCTCGCCGGCGATCTCGACTCCATTTCCGCGGTGTCGGTCGGAGAGCCTTCCTGGCGTCCCTGGCAGGTCCTGGGTGGGCCGGGCACCGGCAAGTCGGCGCTGCTGGCCGATTACGCCGTATCGCGCGTCGTCTCCACCGACCCGGAATCGGTCTTGGTGCTGACACAATCGAAACGCGCTGCGGTGGCGATGCGGCACGAGATCACCGGCGGTGTCTTTGCGGGTGCGCACTCGGTTCGCGCGACCCGAGAACCGCTGGTACGGACCGTCCATTCCTATGCGTTCGCCGTCCTGCGACTGCAGGCCGCAATCCACGGCAACCCGCCTCCCCGGTTGCTCACCGGAGCCGAGCAGGACGCCGTGGTTCGCGAGATGCTTCGCGGCGATCTCGAGGACGAGGCGCGCGACTGGCCGGACAGGTTGCGGCCGGCTCTCGCGATGACGGGCTTCGCTACTGCGGTGCGCGAGATGATGCTGCGGTCGGCCGAGCGCGGGATCGGGCCGGAGGATCTGATCAAGCTGGGACGACAACACTCGCGTCCCGAGTGGATCGCAGTCGGCAGATTCGCCAGAAGGTACGAGCAGGCGATGCTGCTTCGCGGTTCGGTCGGCGTCGAGGCGGCGGGGGCCTCTGCTCCCGGGCTCGATGCTGCGGAGTTGATCGGCAGCGCCCTGATGGCATTCGCCACCGACCCGGAACTGCTTCGTGCCGAGCGTGCACGCATCAGGCACCTGATCGTCGACGACGCACAGCATCTGGATCCTCAGGCGGCGGAGCTGGTCCGACTGATCGGTACGAACACCGAATCGACAGTGATCGCCGGTGACCCGGATCAGTCCGTGTTCGCCTTCCGGGGCGCCGATGCCTCCTTCGTCGCTGATCTGGCCGAACCTGGGGCGAAAAGACGAATCGTCCTCGACTGCAATTTCCGCAGCGTCGAGGAGGTCACGAAACTGACCGGAACCATCGCAGGTCGATTGCCGGGAATCGGTCGGCATCGCGGGGCGGTGGCGGTCGCCGAGCCTCGGTTCGGTGTGAGTCGTTCGTCGGTCCACGTGCTGCCTTCGGCAGCGAAAGAAGCATCCTTCATTGCCGACGCGATGCGACGAGCGCATCTTTCCGACGCGATGCCCTGGTCGGAGATGGCCATCGTCGTGCGTTCGGTTCCGCGGTCGATCGCTCCGCTGCGTCGCGCGCTGTCGGCTGCGGGAGTTCCGCTCGTGACGCCGGCTTCCGAACTGCCGCTCCACCGTCAGCACGGCGCAGTCGGTCTGCTGCTGGTTCTGCGTGCGCTGGTGGACGACACTTTCGACGGTGAAGATGCACTCGCGCTGCTGTCCGGACCGATAGGCGGCGCCGACCCGGTGAGTCTGCGAAGACTCCGACGTGGGGTACGGCGCGTCGAACTCTCGAACGGTGGTGAGCGGGATTCCGCGGAATTGTTGCGAGAGGTGATCGTGCAGGCGGGCACTCCGGTCGAATCCGGTGTCACTCGAGGCAGCGCTGCGTGGGTCCGTGAGCTCTCCGAAGTCGAATCGGCGCCGCTCCGCAGAGTTCTGTCCGTATTGCGGAAGGCGAACGCGGTAGCTCGGCGCGGGCGCGGAGTCGAAGACGTCCTCTGGGCTGCCTGGCAGGCGACGGGGCTCGAGCGACGCTGGTCGGCTGCGTCGGCCTGGGGTGGCTCGGTCGGTGCGCAGGCAGATCGTGATCTCGACGCCGTCGTTGCGTTGTTCGAATCCGCAGCGTCCTACGTCGACCGTCTTCCGCAGGCACGTCTGGCAGGATTCGTCGACTACATCAGCGGACAGCAGATTCCCACCTCGAATGCAGGCAGGTCGTCAGTCGTACGGAGTGCGGTCACTTTGCTCAGCGCGCATTCGTCAGCGGGACGCGAGTGGGAGTTCGTTGCAGTTGCCGGTGTCCAGGAAGGGTTGTGGCCCGGATTGCGTGCCCGCGGAAGCTTGTTGGGCACCGAAGCCTTGGTCGACCTGGCCGGAGGTATCGGGGAGGGAGGCAGGTCCATCGACGCCGCCCTGTCGAAGACAGCGCCGCTGCTTGCGGAGGAGCGAAAGCTGTTCTTTGTCGCGTGCTCGCGTGCCCGGTCGGTATTGCACGTCACCGCAGTCGATTCCAGCACGGGAGACGCTGACCTCGTTCGGTCACGGTTCGTGGACGAGTTGCGCGGCGGGGGAGGGGACCGCGGTGGGGCAGAGGATGCTGCGGACGTACCCAGCGTGTCCGAGAAGCAACCCGACACTCGCGTACTCGCCCTGCCGATGCTCGTTGCCGAACTGCGCGGTGTGGTCTGCGATCCAGTGATCGCCGAGCGTGACCCGGCCAAGCATGCGCGCGCGGCCCGTCAACTGGCTCGATTGGCTCGCGCGGGTGTCAAGGGCGCTCATCCCGACGGGTGGTTCGGTGTCGGCGGCATCAGTACCGACGCACCGCTGTGGACTGCCGAGGACGGCCCTGTCCCGTTGTCACCGTCGACAGTCGAACAGCTCACCACATGCCCCCTTCGGTGGATGTTGGATCGCCATGGTGGGAACGACGGCGCCAACACCCATGCGATCACCGGGACGCTCGTGCACACGCTGGTGCAGGCAGTTGCCGGAGAGATGGCGCCCGATCAGTTGCGCCGCGCACTCGAAACAGCATGGGATGCAGTGGATCTAGGATCGCAGTGGTATTCGCGCCGGGAACTGAACCGAACAGGAGCAATGCTCGAGACGTTCGAGAAGTGGCTGCGCGGGACCCGCGGTGAGCTCACCGAAGCGGGAATCGAGGTCGAGGTGGCCGGCGTACTCGAATCGAGGTCGGAGGGTGAACCGTCGGTGGCACTGCGCGGGCGCATCGACAGGCTCGAACACGACCTCGACGGACGACCGGTGATCGTCGATGTCAAGACAGCGAAAACAGTCGTCTCCAAGGACGACGCACGTGACCACAGCCAACTCGCCACGTATCAGGTCGCTGCCGCAGCGGGTGCCATCGAAGGCGAGCCCGCCGGGCCGCCGGGCGGAGCCCGTCTGGTCTTCGTGGCCAAACCGCACAACAAAGAAGGTGCGACGCAACGGATTCAGCAGGCCCCCACTCCGGAGCAACTCGAGCAGTGGCGAGACACTGTGCACCGGGCTGCGTCCGCGACGCAGGGACCGACGTTCGACGCCCACGTCAACGACGGTTGTCGACATTGTCCGGTCAAGTCGAGTTGCCCAGCACACGAGACCGGTAGACAGGTGACCGAGAATTGACATCACGTCGTAGCCCCGGCCGCACCTCGGCGGCCCCCAACAGGGCCGCCCGCATCGATCCGATCGAACTCTCCCGCGCCCTCGGCCAGAAGCATCCGCCGACGGCTGAGCAGGCCGCTGTGATCGCCGCGCCGGCCGGGCCGACACTCGTCGTGGCCGGTGCCGGTGCAGGCAAGACCGAGACGATGGCTGCACGCGTGGTGTGGATGGTGGCGAACGAATTCGTCGACCCGGACAGCGTTCTGGGGCTCACATTCACCAGAAAAGCTGCCCAACAGCTCACCTCACGCATCAGAGCGCGGCTCGCCCGACTGGCCGGATCGGACGTGGTGCGGGCACTGGATCCGAGCCTGGCCCTGCGTGAACGCATCATGAGCGGCGAGCCGGAGGTGAGCACCTATCACTCCTATGCGGGCCGGTTGCTCGCCGAACACGGACTCCTGCTTCCGATCGAGCCGTCGGCGACCCTGCTGTCCGAGACCGAACTGTGGCAGCTCGCGCATCGCGTGGTCAGCACCTGGGACGGTGATCTCGATACCGACCGCAACCCCACCTCCATCACCGAGGCGGTTCTGGCGCTCTCCGGCCAACTCGCGGAGCACCTCGTCGACCCGGATGATCTTCGTGGCGCGCACACTCACCTCGACACACTCGTGCACACCCTCGGGCCCGGGCCGGGGCAGAAGGGCGGTCCGACCAAGACCCTGCTCGATATCCTCGACGCTCAGCACAACCGTGTTGCTCTGCTGCCCCTGGTGGAGAGACTCGCGCAGACACTTCGTCGGGAGGGCGCACTGGATTTCGGCAGTCAGATGTCGCTGGCCGCGAGAGTTGCCGCGGATCACCAGGAGGTGGGCCGCTCGGAGCGTGACCGGTTCAGGCTCGTCCTGCTCGACGAGTACCAGGACACCGGGCATGCCCAGCGAGTGCTGCTGTCATCTCTCTTCGGCGCCGGCGCCGATCCGGCGCTGGCGCTGACCGCGGTCGGTGATCCTATGCAGTCCATCTACGGGTGGCGCGGCGCGTCGGCAGCCAACCTGCCGCGTTTCGCCACCGATTTCGCGACGGCGGCCGGTCCTGCGCCGAGGCTCGAATTGTTGACGAGCTGGCGGAATCCGCCAGAAGCACTCGAGCTTGCCAACCACATCACCGCGCCGCTGCGTCGAAGCGGAGTACCGGTCCCCACGTTGCGCGCCAGGCCCGGAGCCACGGCGGGAGATGTTCGGTTGGCGGTGTCCGCGACAGTCCGTGACGAGCGGGAGTGGATTGCCGATCGTATCGAGAACGAGTTTCGCGTCGCGCTCGACGAGGAGCGCCCACCGCCGACGGCTGCAGTTCTGGTGCGGCGCAACGCCGACGCGGAGCCGCTCGCCGAGGTGCTTCGGGCGCGCGGGCTGCCCGTCGAGGTGGTCGGCCTCGGTGGGCTACTGCACGTCCCAGAGGTTGCCGACGTCATCGCCATGCTCCGGCTCGTCGCCGACCCTCTGGCCGGGAGCGCCGCGATGCGAGTGCTTACGGGTTCACGCTGGCAGATCGGGGCAGCCGACCTCCGGGCATTGGCACGTCGAACTCGCGAGCTAGGTATCGGTGGCGGCTACGGCACACCGGGCCGAGTGGACGACATCGCTGCCCTCGACGCTGCCCTCGGCAGCTCTCTACCGGGCGAGCATGCAGAGGAAGCAGGACTTGCCGACGCCATCGCCGATCCCGGCCCGGCCGATCGCTACTCGACGCGCGGGTACCAGAGGATCACCGCGCTCGCGCAGGAACTGCATTCGCTCCGTGAGCGGATAGGGCAACCGCTCACCGAACTGGTGGCCGATATCGAGCGTGCGATGGGCATCGGAATCGAGGCGCAAGCGAGAACATCACCGTCGACCGCAGGGGGAGTCGGTCGCGAACACCTCGACGAGTTCGCTGTCGTGGTGGCCGACTACGCCGACAACCCGACCGCCACGGTCACCGGGTTCCTGTCGTTCCTCGCCGCAGCGGACACGGTGGAGGACGGACTCGCGCCAGGGGAGGTGGAGGTGGCGCCGCACCGCGTCCAGGTACTCACCGTCCATTCGGCCAAAGGCCTCGAATGGGAGGTGGTTGCCGTGCCGCACGTTTCCGCCGGGGTCTTCCCGTCCTCGACGGCATCATCGACCTGGCTGGGTGCGATGGCCGAGCTGCCTCCGATTCTGCGCGGTGACCGTGCGGAGGTAGATGAGAACGGCCACATGTCGGAGGGTGTACCTACGTTGGATCTGCTCGATGTGCACAACCGAAAAGACCTGCAGGAGGCCATCGATCGACACAAGGATGCTCTCGCTCGTCGGAGACTCGCCGAGGACCGCCGACTCTTCTACGTAGCGCTCACCCGAACCGAACGCGCGCTCTTCGTCTCCGGGCACCACTGGGGTGAAACCGGTAGCAAACCGCGTGGGCCATCGGAGTTCTTGAAGGAGCTCAAATCGCTCGTCGACGACCCATCTCGAACGCAACCCGAACCGGTTGCCGTCATCGATGAATGGGCACCCGCGCCCGAGCCCGGAATCGCGAACCCGTTGACGGCCGAGCCGCATTCTGCGACATGGCCTGCAGACCCCCTGGGGCAGCGTCGCAGCGCCGTCGAACATGGGGCCCGAGCTGTGCTGCTCGCGCTCGCCGAGTCCGAAGCGGCGGCCGAGCCGGATGTGAGCGAGGACCCGGAGAATTGGGCCGCAGAGGTCGAGACGTTGCTCGCCGAGCGCCACGAGCGCACCCGCTCCACCACAACTGTCCCTTTGCCTCGCAATCTTTCGGTCAGTCAGTTGGTCGATCTCGCAGCGGATCCCGATGCGTTGGCGTCGAGATTGCGTCGACCGCTGCCGTTCCCGCCGAATCCGCTCGCCCGCCGGGGTACTGCGTTTCACGCCTGGGTCGAACGTCGATTCGGCGCTACCCGGCTGCTCGATCTGGACGAACTTCCCGGGTCCGCGGACACCGGGGCGGCGGCCGACGTCGATCTGGAAACTCTGCAGAACGCATTCCTGGCCTCGGAATGGTCCCTGCGCAGTCCGGTCGAGGTGGAGGTGCCGTTCGAAACCTCGGTTGCCGGAACAGTTCTGCGTGGGCGCATCGACGCAGTGTTCGCCGATCCGGACGGGGGTTGGACGGTCGTCGACTGGAAGACCGGCAAGGAACCGACGGCCAACGAGGAGAAATCGGTCGGCATGCAGCTCGCTGCGTATCGGCTCGCCTGGGCGGAGCTGATGTCGGCCTCTCGACCGGACGGAGAGCAGGTGCCGCTCCACATGGTGCGCGCGGCATTCCACTACGTTCGCAGCGGCCGAACGATCTCCCCGGACGACCTACCGGACGGCCTCGCTCTGACCGCACTCATCGAAGGCACCACCGAGGACTACCTCTGAGCAGCGTTCTTGCGCACCTTCATGGCCTCGGTCACGAGTGGAATCTGCAACGGCAGCCGGGCCAGCACAGTCGCCTTCATCGCTGTGGAGGACTTCGGATCGGCCACGATACGGCGCGCCATGTCGATGTTCGCCGGGAACACCGCAACGAACAGCGCGGCTGCGAGCCCGCCGCCGAGGCGCCGCGTCGACGGCACGGCCAACGCCGCCGCAACTGCGACCTCGGCGACACCCGAAACGGTGGTGTACATGCGTGCTGTACCCGGCAGCGCCTTCGGAACCTGCATGTCGAAGAACTTGGGCGCAACGAAATGCAGTACTCCTGCACCGGCCAACAATGCGGACAATCGGAACGCAGCCTGATTATTTCGTCCTGTCATGGATCCACCGTGCCACACGTTCAGCCGCGACATTCGGGCCACGGCGTCACGATTTCAGCGAACCGGGATACGCTGCCAGCCGTGGACGATGGAAAAGGGGAGTAGACGAGGTGGCCGGTAGATTGCGGACTCGTCTGAACAACGGTGACACGTTGACGGACAGGCCGGACTTCGCGCTCGTCGGCGTCCTTCGCGTCCCCGAGCTCCAGAGCAGCCCCTGGCGTGCAATTTATCGTCGCGTGCTCATTGCGCTGGGCGCACTGTTTCTGGCTGCGGCCGTCGTCTACATCGACAGGGACGGCTACTCGGATTCCCAGGGCGACGGGGTGTCGATGCTCGATGCGCTGTACTACGCAACCGTGTCGTTGTCGACGACCGGCTACGGAGACATAGCCCCGGTCACGCCTTCTGCCAGGTTGGTCAACATCCTGGTCATCACGCCACTTCGAATCTTCTTCCTCATCTTGCTGGTCGGTACCACGCTCGCTGTTCTCACCGAGCGGTCCCGGCAGGCATTCAAAATTCAGCGATGGAGGCGCCGCGTGCGCAATCACACCGTGGTCATCGGCTTCGGAACCAAAGGCCGTACCGCTGTCGATGCGATGATCGGCGACGGCGTGCCGGCGTCGGAGATCGTCGTGGTCGACACCGATCAGGCTGTGCTCGACACGGCATCGAGCATGGGGTTGGTGACGGTGCACGGGTCCGCCACCAAGTCCGATGTGCTGAGGTTGACCGGCGCTCAGCACGCGGCCGCCATCATCGTTGCCACCAATCGAGACGACACCGCCGTGCTCGTCACCCTGACCGCGCGGGAGATCGCTCCGAAAGCGAAGATCGTCGCAGCGATCCGCGAGGCAGAGAACACGCACCTGCTCCGACAATCGGGAGCCGATTCCGTCGTAGTCTCCTCGGAGACAGCAGGCCGCCTCCTGGGTATCGCCACCTCCACTCCGTCCGTCGTGGAGATGATCGAGGACTTGCTCACCCCCGAGGCGGGATTCGCCATCGCCGAGCGGGAAGTCGAACGCGACGAGGTCGGCGGATCGCCGCGGCACCTCACCGATATCGTGTTGGGCGTCGTCCGTGGCGGAAAGCTCTTCCGAATCGGTGCTCCCGAGGTCGATGCCGTCGAGGCCGACGACCGACTTCTCTACATCCGCCGCGTCGGGGAGTGACCTGAGCGCGGCCGGGTCATGGCAGTAGGGTCGGGTCGTGCCACGCTTTCAGCTCGAACGAGCACCCCTGCTTTCGCGTTCTCCGCTCGATCGGGCCGAGGAGCTGCGCAAGAACACAGAGGCCCTCAGGGCCGGCTGGTCCACCGCCAAAATTCTGCAGGTCGATCATCGCGGCCGGATGCGTATCGACGAATCCGGACTCGTGTATGTCCCGGCGACGGACGTCTCGGCCGAACCAGCCCTCGATGCAGTGTTCCTCGGAATCGACGGCGACCGGCACCTGTGGGCGCAGCGCGTTGGCGCGTTGGCCGGAGAGATCGTCGATCTGCGGATGGCGGGTGATCAGCTCGGCGAGAACGAGCTGTCAGTTCTGACCAGTGCACTCGCGATTCTCAACTGGCATGCGTCGGCGAGCTTCAGCGCACTCGACGGTGCAGCGACTACTCCGTCGGCCGCGGGGTGGTCCAGGACGAGCACATCCAACGGACACGAAGAGTTCCCGCGGACCGACCCGGCAGTGATCTGCCTCGTCCATGATGGCGCCGACCGTGTCTTGCTCGCTCGCGCGCCCTCGTGGCCGGAGCGTCGCTTCTCCGTACTCGCCGGGTTCGTGGAGGCAGGTGAGTCGCTGGAGTCGTGCGTTCGTCGCGAGATCAAGGAAGAAGTCGGAGTTACTGTGTCCGACATCACCTATCTCGGCAGTCAGCCGTGGCCGTTCCCTCGATCGGTGATGATCGGCTTCGCAGCCGTCGCCGATCCAGAGGTGCCGCTGCAGTTCCTCGACGGTGAGATCGCCGAAGCGCACTGGTTCGACCGCGCCGAGGTGCGAGGCGCCCTGGAACTGGGGGACTGGGCGTCCGATTCTCCGGCGAGGCTGTTACTACCCGGATCGATCTCGATCGCGCGCGGCATGCTCGAGGCGTGGGCCGCGAACACCGGCTGATCGAGCCCGAGCTAGACGCCGAGCGCTCGCTGGACCGCCGCGAGGGTGGGATTCGTCGCTGTCGATCCGTCGGCGTAGAGGACCGTGGGGACCACGTGGTTGCCGCCGTTGACGCTGCCGACGAAGTCGGCCGATTTCGGGTCCTGTTCGATATCGATTTCCGAGTAGCCGATCCCGGCTTCGTCGAGCTGCGTCTTGAGTCGACGGCAGTAACCGCACCACGTTGTCGAGTAGATCGTGAGGGCCGTTGGGCTCTCCGCGGCGGTGTTGTTTTCTGTGGACGTCATGGCTCGATTCAACACTGTGTGTCGGTCCATTGTTCCGGTCGGAGGTCGCGACCGCTATCGAGCCTCCTGCGGACGCAATCGAGGACTGTCGGAGGCTCCTGACATGATGGACGCCATGTCTGTGGATTCGATGATCGACGGTTTGGATCCCGAACAATCTGCCGCGGTCGCGGCGCCACGCGGACCGGTGTGTGTGTTGGCGGGCGCCGGAACGGGAAAGACGCGCACGATCACCAGGCGTATTGCGCACCTCGTCTCCGCCGGCCATGTTTCCTCGGGGCAGGTCTTGGCCGTGACCTTCACGGCGCGAGCTGCCGGTGAGATGCGTGGGCGACTTCGTGAACTCGGCGTAGGTAGCGACGGTCCACCCGTGCAGGCCCGAACATTTCACGCCGCAGCCCTGAGACAGCTCAAGTATTTCTGGCCCCAGGTCGTCGGCGATACGAGCTGGCAGCTGCTGGATCGCAAGTTTGCCCTCGTCAGCCAAGCCGCGCACCGAGCCGGTGTGTCGACGTCCACCGATTCGGTCCGCGACCTGGCCGGTGAGATCGAATGGGCCAAGGGTTCGCTCGTCGCGCCCGAGGACTACCCGACGGTGACCGCGCGGCTGCGCCGCGAGGTGCCGATGGATGCGGCCAAAGTAGCGTCCGTGTACGCGGGATACGAGGATCTCAAGAACCGTGGTGGCGAGGGAATCCTCCTCGACTTCGACGATCTGCTTCTGCACACAGCGGCCGCGCTCGAGGAGCACTCCGCGGTCGCCGACGAGTTCCGGGAGCGGTACCGCTGCTTCGTCGTCGACGAATACCAGGACGTCACACCGTTGCAGCAGCGGGTGCTCGATGCCTGGTTGGGTGAACGTGACGATCTGACGGTCGTGGGAGATGCCAATCAGACCATCTACTCCTTCACCGGCGCGACCCCTCGTTACTTGCTCGACTTCTCCAGACGGTTTCCCGACGCAACCGTGGTGCGGCTCGAGCGAGACTATCGATCCACACCCGAGGTCGTCTCGCTCGCGAACAGGGTGATCGGCGCGGCACGTGGCCGCATCGCTGGGACGCGCCTGCAGCTCATCGGGCAACGGGCCCCCGGTCCGGAGCCGGAGTTCTTCGAGTACGACGACGAGCCGGCCGAGGCCGACGGTGTCGCTCGGGCGATCAAGCGGTTGATCGCCAAAGGGACCGCCCCCTCGGAAATTGCCGTGCTGTATCGCATCAACGCGCAGTCCGAGGTACACGAGCAGGCGATGACAGAGATGCAGATCCCGTACCAGGTTCGAGGCGGGGAGGGATTCTTCAACAGATCCGAAGTGCGACAGGGTATCTCGGCCTTGCGAACGGCCTCGGGCCGGGATGATCTCCCTGAAGAATCGAAGCAGGGGGAGGGGTTGCCCTCTCTGGTTCGAGCGGTGCTGGCCCCATTGGGATTGACCGCAACCGAACCGGCCGGCGCGCAAGCACGTGAAAAGTGGGCCTCCCTCGGCGGACTGGTTCAGGTCACCGAAGAGTTGCTCGTACAGGACTCCGATCTCGACCTGGACCGGCTGCTCGGCGAGCTCGCCGCACGGGCCGAGGCTCGCCACCCACCGGTGGTCCAGGGCGTCACCTTGGCTTCACTGCACGCAGCCAAGGGATTGGAATGGGATGCAGTCTTTCTCGTCGGCTTGGCCGACGGGACTCTCCCGATCTCGCATGCCCTGGGCAACGATCCGAGCGCGAACAACGACGCCGCGATAGAGGAGGAGCGTCGACTGCTGTACGTCGGGGTCACCCGAGCCCGCGAACACCTGCATCTGTCATGGGCGCTGGCTCGGAACGCGGGTGGGCGCAAGTCGCGGCGCAGGTCCCGATTCCTCAACGGGTTGATACCCGAGGATTCGCCGGCGTCACGTATTGCCGCGACGCCGACGAAGAAGTCCGGGCCGAAGTGCAGATTGTGCGCAAAGCCGTTGATCGGCACCGGCGCAACCATGCTGGGGCGGTGTGAATCTCATCCGAGCGATGTGGACGAAGCACTGCTCGATGCGTTGAAGTCGTGGCGGTTGGAGAAATCACGCGAGCTGAAAGTTCCGGCATACGTGGTCTTCAGTGACACGACGCTGACCGCGATTGCCGAACAGCAACCCCAGGACGACCGCGGTCTGGTCGCTATTCCTGGTATCGGCGCAAAGAAGCTAGAGCGTTTCGGCGCAGACGTGTTGACGGTGGTCCGGGAATCATCGGCTACCTGACCGACACTCGATGCCGAGCAAGAAACCGCAGGTAGAAAATAACTTGTGCTGTTTCGGCGCAGAGGTTTAGTCTGTTTCCACCGCTCGAGTGAAGCCGCGTGTTCCTACGCTGTGATCCGCTGTGGTTCATATTGTCCGAGATCGATATCAGAACAGGAGGTGGAGAACGATGACGAACTACATTTTCGAAGCTGGAACGCAGAACGATGCGCACACCGCGAAGGTCGTCGACGCCTCCACCTGGCTCCCCGGCACCGCAGCAGCAGTGGCCGTTGAGCCCTGCGCGCACAAGGCAATTGCTGCCCTCGCTACTCAGGCACCAGCCGCCCAGGCGCCCGCCGGTGCTCTCGGCTTGGCAGCGCGTCACCGCCGCCCACGAATGAAGTCCGTGATCGAAATTCGATATCGAGAGAAGTCTCGATAGAGAGACTCGATTCGCCAACAAGGCCACGGACCCGCATACGCGGACCGTGGCCATTTTCGTTCGAGGAGTCCCCTCCGCTCGAACGTTCGGCTCACTTGGTTCGCAGAATTTCCAGCCAACTGTAAACAAGCCGCACGAAAAGTAGAGGAGACCGACGTGTCACCCGTCACGATCCGGACGACATGCCGACCCGAAGGCGAATCCGAACGCATCGACGCTGCTAGCCACCCGATCGACGATCACATCGTGAACGAACGCTCCCGTTTCTCGCGCATCTCGGGACTTCGCGTGCCCTGCCGCGTCGCCGATCCCGACCTCTGGTTCGCCGACAGTCCTGGCGAACTCGAACGCGCGAAGGCGCTGTGTACCGAGTGCCCGATTCGTCGCGCATGTTTGAGCACAGCACTCGATCGTGCCGAACCGTGGGGAGTGTGGGGCGGCGAAATATTCGATCAGGGAGTCGTCGTCGCACGGAAGCGACCGCGCGGACGTCCCCGCAAGCAACCACAGGTCGCGTGAACCGATCGCCGATGCCCGGCTTCCCAGCCGAAGTTGATCAGACTTCGCTGTCGAAGCCGGGCATCCATTCTGTGAGGATCGCCATGTACGGCGCATACGCATCCAACTGAGCGCAGATGCCGACCAACCCGCCGAGGACACGGAAGATCATGATGTACTCCGCGGGCATGTTCAAAGCTCGGGCAGTGCGGAACTGTGCACTGTCGAACTCGGTCGCGGTTCCGGCAGCCTTCTGGAGCCACGATCGAGTGAAATGGAAAGAATCGGTTCTGATGGGATCGGTGAACGGGCGCAGATAGTCCGAGATTTCCTGCGCACTGACTTTCCGGCCGGGAATGACGAACCCACTATCGGTGCACAGGTCGACGAGTTCGTCGAAACGCTCGTCCCGCGCCAGACGAACCATGCGGCCGAGCACCGGGGGCAGACCGTTCGGCATCGGGGCTGTCGCACCGAAATCGATGACGCCGAGGCGTCCATCGGCCAACAACATGAAGTTTCCCGGATGTGGATCGGCGTGCAGCAACCGTGCCCGCGCCGGCGAAGCGAACGCGAACAACACCAGTAGTTCGCCTGCTGCGTTCCGCTGCTCCGGGGTGCCATCGGCGATGATCGACGACAGCGGCGCACCCGTCATCCACTCGGTGACCAGCACTTTGGGTGCGCTCGCGACGACACGTGGCACAGCGAACTGCGGGTCACCGTCGAAGGCCGCGGCGAAGGCACGTTGATTGCCCGCCTCGATGCGGTAGTCCAACTCGTCCTCGGTGCGTGCGATCAACTCGTCGAGCACCGGTTTGACATCCGCGCCGGTGAAAATTGCGCTGAACGTGCTCGCGAAGCGAGACATCGTCTTCAGGTCCGCACGCAAAGCGTCGTCGGCGCCTGGGTACTGCACCTTGACAGCCACCTCCCGGCCGTCTGCCCACACGGCGCGGTGTACCTGGCCGATACTTGCCGACGCAACAGGTACATCCTCGAACGAGGCGAAACGAGACCGCCACTCGGTGCCGAGTTGATGGTCGAGCACGCGATGAACTTTGGCTGCGGGCAGGGGCGGCGCATCGGCCTGGAGTTTGGTCAGTGCCTCCCGGTAAGGCTCGGCGAATTCCTCGGGTACGGCCGCTTCCATGACGGACAGGGCCTGTCCGAACTTCATTGCCCCGCCCTTGAGTTCGCCGAGAACAGAGAACAGTTGCTCGGCAGCCTTGGCGGCGAGGTCGGAGTCGATCTCGCCGCGGTTTCCGCCCGCCAGCTTCTTTCCGAAGCCGACGGCTGCACGGCCGGCGATGCCGATCGGGATGCGAGCGAGCTTGGCAGTACGGGCGGAGCCCCGGCGAGGAATATCTGGCACGGCTCCATCATGTCGGACGGAGCGCTATCTTGCCTACAGCGCTGGTGAGAGCCCTGCTCGGCGCGTCACAACAGCGAGCAGTCGCATCGTGGGTGCCGCGACCATGTTCGACGGGAGACGGAACTGTCGTTCAAATCGATCTCCACTGTCGTGTCCTGCAACGGAGCGCGACGACCGTCCGCGAAGGCCTCGATCTGGGCCAGCGCGATTGCTGCAGCGGCGAGAACCGTGGGTCTGTCTGCCTCGCCGACACGTCCGAGGAGCTGAGCCGACACGTGCGGCCATTGCGGGTCGGCACTGCAACGGAAAAGGTCCGCGCACCGCAGGCAGCTGCTGACGCCGGGGAGCACAAACGGTCCGACAATGCCGCGACCGTCGCGAAGTCGAACCTGCAGATGCGGCGTGCGGGTGCGAACCAGTCGGGTGACCACGGCGGGATCAGGAGCCATATCGTCGGTGAGCAGTGCGATATCGCACCTGCTTCGATCATCGTCGGGTCCCGTTGTCCGTGACGCCGCGGCCCCGGGGCGCTCGATCACTGTCAGAGGGGACGCGGCCAGGCCGGCCACAACGGCGTCGGCGATCGGTCCTCGCCCCAGCACGTGCACCGTGGTGACCACAGCGGTCTCGTCGGCCCTTTCGGTCGATGCGCGCGCAGTGCCCTCGCTCAACAGGCCCGATTCTCCGAGTTCCGCCAACATCGTCGACATCGCGTTCGCGGACAGCCCGATGGTGCCCGCGTACCAGATCATGTGCGCGCGGGAATGCACGCCGTCGAGGCGTCGGAGGAGGTCCAGTAGGGCTTCGGGTTCGATGCCGGGTGGCGGTGTGACGACGAAGGACCGTTCGGGATGCCAGCCGAGCCGCGCGGTTCCGTCGCGTTGGACGAAAATCGGGGCGTGGAGCCTGGGTCTACGCAGGGGCAATGTGGACATGTCGCGAGGGTGCCACCTCGGTCAGGAAACCACCGACAGATCGGGTGGGGTTATCCACAGGCTCACACCGGCGTCGAGCAGGGCTTTCGGTGCAGAAATCGGGGTGATCCGAAAAACTTCGCAACGCCCCCTTCGGTGGGACCGACTACCCCGCGGAACCACTGTCCTTGGTACCGCCGTCGTTCTCGCCGTCCTCGTTCTCGCCGGCTTCGCGCTCCGAGCGTTCCTGCGCTTCGGTCGCCTCCAGCTGAGCGATCGGGTCGTCGAAGCTGCTCGTTCCGCCGCCGACGATGCCGTCGATGAATCCGGCTGGGTCGTCGAGGTCGGCCGAGACAGGGAGCAGATCGGGGTGTTCCCAGACTCCGTCGCGCCCGTCGACGCCGGCTGCGGCACTCAAACGCCGCCACAGTTCACCCGCCTCGCGAACCTTGCGAGGACGAAGCTCCAACCCCACCAGGGTGGCGAAGGTCTGTTCTGCGGGCCCACCGGACGCGCGTCGTCGTCGGATGGTCTCGCCGAGCGCGCCCGCTCCGGGCAGGCGGTCTCCGAGAGCTTCGGCGACGACTGTCTCGACCCAGCCCTCGACGAGTGCGAGCAGCGTCTCCAAACGCTCGAGCGCCTGCTTCTGCTCGGGCGTGGTCTGTGGTTCGAAAGCGCCTTGCTGCAGGATTTCCTCGATCTTCGACGGATCGGTCAGCGATGCCGGATCGAGGCCGGCGGCTGCCTCCTCGATGGCCGAGAAGTCCATACGAATCCCGCGCGCATACTCTTCGACTGTCGCGAGGACGCGCTGGCGAAGCCACGGCACATGGCTGTACAGGCGCTGATGCGCAGCTTCGCGTGCGGCCAAGAACACCAGAACCTCGCGTTCGGGCTGCTCGAGACCCTCGGTGAACGCCGCGATCGATTCGGGAAGCAACGCCGATACACCGCTCGGCCCCAAAGGGATCCCGATGTCGGTGGAGGTCAGAACTTCCTTCGACAGTTGCCCGAGAGCCTGGCCCAGTTGTGAGCCGAATGCCATCCCGCCCATCTGCGTCAGCATTCCCATCATGGGTCCGGCCATTTGCTGCGCTTCTGCGGGGAGCCCCGCGGTCCACATACCGGAAATCTGTTCCGCTACCGGATCACACAGGCGCTTCCAGGTGTCGATCGTGTTGTCGAGCCAATCGACCGGCGTCCACGCTGCTGTCTTCGACGCACCGGCTGGGAGGGTGGTCGCGCCGTCGAGCCACAGCTCGGCGAGATGCGCGGCCTCGGACACGGCCTCGGCCTTGCCCGCCCCGATGGGGGAGACATTGCCGATTTGCTGTCTCGCCAATTGTTTGGCCAAGTCGTAGTTGACCGGACCGGCAGACGCGCCGCCCGCCCCGGGTGCGCCCATTCCACTGAGCATCTGGCCGAATTGGGTGAGCATCTGACCCAGAGCGGCAGGGTCGAAGCCCTCGCCACCGAATCCGAACCCGCCGGGCGTGCCGTCTCCGCCCTGATCCTTTTTCTTGTCCGGATCCTCGTCGGAGCTGTTGAACCCAAAATTGCTCATACGTCAACGGTACAAGGCTTCAGCACGAAAGAGCACGCTGGTGATCACGCTGATGGCGAACAGTCGGTGACCGTGACGATGCCTTCGGGAGGGGTCTCACATGTACCGCACAGACGACGGTTCTAATGTTTGTCGGGTGAATCGTAGGATTGCCACATTGGTTGCCGCCCTCGCGCCCGTAGTCGTACTCGGCGTGGTCGGCACCGTGATCACTGTGCCTTTCGCGGCCTTGGGTCCCGGGCCGACGTACAACACGCTCGGTGACGCCGACGGCGAGCCTGTCGTGCAGATCGACGGCGTCGATGTGGACCCGACGACGGGTCATCTGAACATGACCACCGTGGCAGTCCGCGACCAGTTGAACATCTTCGAGGCCTTCGGCTTCTGGGCCACCGGTCGGCAGGGTCTCGTTCCGCGCGAGGAGGTGTATCCACCGAACCAGACGAAGGAGGAGGTCCAGGAGAGCAACCAAGCCGACTTCGAGCAGTCCGAGAGCAGCGCCGAGCTGGCCGCGCTTCACCATCTGGGCCTGCCGATCGCGCTCGTGATCGGAGCTGTGGCGCCCGACGGACCTGCGGCTGGATTGCTGAACGAGGGTGAGCGCCTGGTCTCGGTGGCGGGTGAGTCGGTGGACACGGTCACCGGTGTTCGCGAGACGATCAGCGCCCGCTCACCGGGTGACACCGTCGAGATCGTTGTCGACGCGGACGGCGTCGTCAGAACGGAGTCGGTCGTCCTGGGAGCGCGACCCGATGACGCCGAGAGCGGCTACCTCGGTGTCACACCAGCGGAGGAGCCCGATGTGCCGTTCACGGTCACCTTCAACCTTGCGGACGTCGGGGGACCGTCGGCGGGGTTGATGTTCAGCTTGGCTGTGGTGGACAAACTCAGCCCTGGTGAGCTGAGCAACGGCGACTTCGTTGCGGGTACGGGAACGATCGATTCGGCCGGCACGGTCGGACCCATCGGCGGGATACCGTACAAACTGATCGCGGCACGCGAGGCAGGTGCCACGACCTTTCTGGTTCCTTCGCAGAACTGCAGCGAAGCTGTGCAGAACGCTCAGGACGGGCTGCGCTTGGTAAGGGTGGATTCGCTCGACAGTGCCATCGATTCGCTCGAGGCGATCGGCGCAGGCCAGAGCCCCCCTACCTGTTGACCAGCTCAGTCGTCGTCCACGACATCGAAAGTCGTGTACAAGGCGTGCACGATTCCCGGTGCAAGATTGTCGTAGAGCAGCAATTCGATGGGGGCGAAAGGATCCTCGTCGCCCTCGGGTTGCATCTGCAGAAGGGTCAGCGAAGGCCCGTCCTTGACCACGGCGGCGATCAGTCTTCCGTCCTTGCGGTCGGGATGCGAGTGTGCAGCGTGTCGAGCTGCGTCGTCGGCGGCGTCCCTGTCCGCGAGAAGTGGGATGAGTGCGTCGTCGAGATCGGTTTCGGCCGCGGGCGGCAGGATGACGATCTCCTGAACGAGAGCGCAGCCGACAACCCCCTCGGGCCAACTGGTCGTCGCCAGGAATTCGTCGAGTGCGCGTGATCCGCCGGTGATGTCCTCGGGCAGGTTGTGCTGCTGGATCGGCGTCAGCGCCGATCCATCCGTCAGCTCCTCGAGCAACGCCGGTTCGGCCGCAGCCAACACGGACGTGGGTACGAGGGCGAAGAGCTGAGGCCGCTGGCCCCACCCCTCGCCGTCGACGAAGTCGGCGACTTCCCGCGCGCATCGCGCCAGTGCTTCACCGAATCCTCCGGTGCTCACGTCGTCGTCAATCGAGTCGGCACCGTCGCCGAACAGGTCGTCGTTGAAATCGTTCACCCTGACATCTTCCCACCGTTCACCGGTTCGATCGCGCCCGGTAGGTCCTGAGTCGACGGGGGTCGGCAGGCTGTCGACCCGTTCCGTACAGTGGGGTCAAAATCGGACACGCGGTGCGCACGGTGTACCGCGAAACCATCAGCGATGCCCTTGGGTATCGCCCGAAGTTGGAGTGTGGCACGTGGGCATGAGGGCCCCCACCGGTCTACCGTCGCTATCGCGGCGTGGACGGATTTTACTTGTACTGGCCTTGATCTTCGCAGCGCTCTTGCTCGTCGGTCCCCGCCTCATCGACACTTATACGAATTGGCTTTGGTTCGGCGAAGTCGACTTCCGTCAGGTGTACACGACCACCGTGCTGACCCGAGTCGCACTCTTCCTCCTCGTCGGATCGATTGTCGGAGGCATCGTCTTCCTGGCGCTTCTGCTGGCCTACCGCAACCGTCCCGTGTTCGTACCCGTTGCAGGGCCGAACGATCCGATCGCTCGGTATCGCACGACAGTGATGAGCAGGTTGCGCCTGTTCGGAATCGGAATTCCGGTAGCCCTCGGCGTACTGTCCGGGCTGATCGCGCAAGCGAACTGGGTTACGGTGCAGCTTTTCCTCAACGGTGGTGACTTCGGCATCACCGACCCGCAATTCGGCCTCGACATAGGCTTCTACTCGTTCGACTTGCCGTTCTATCGGTTCGTTCTGAACTGGCTGTTCGTGGCGTTGTTGTTCGCTTTCTTCGCCAACCTGGTGACGCACTACGTATTCGGTGGGATTCGACTCGCCGGACGCGAGGGCGCGTTCACGCGCGCCGCGCGTATCCAGCTGGCGGTCATAGCCGGGACGTTCGTGCTGTTCAAGGCCGTTGCCTACTGGTTCGATCGGTACACGCTGCTCTCCAGCACGCGCAAGGAACCGACATTCAGCGGCGCCGGCTTCACCGACATCAACGCAGTGCTTCCCGCCAAGCTGATCCTGTTGGCCATCGCTGTGATCTGTGCCGCAGCGTTTTTCGCGGCGATCTTCCTGCGCGATCTCCGGGTTCCCGCGCTCGCTACCGCACTGCTCGTGCTGTCCTCGATCCTGGTCGGTGCGGTCTTCCCGCTGCTCATGGAGCAGTTTTCGGTTCGGCCGAACGCTGCGGAGAAGGAGCGCGCGTACATCGAGCGCAATATCGACGCCACCAGGGATGCGTACGGTATCGGCGACGATGTCGTCGAATACGAGGCGTATTCCGGTGAGGGTTCGCAGAACCCTCGCGAGAGCCAAGCTGACATCACGACCATCGCCAACACCCGGCTGCTGGACCCCAATGTCCTCTCGCGCACGTTCACTCAGCAACAACAGTTGAAGAACTTCTTCGGGTTCCCGGCCACCCTCGACATCGACCGGTACGAGATCGACGGTCAGCTGCAGGACTACATCGTCGCAGCCCGCGAGCTCTCGCCCGAAAGTTTGACCGGCAACCAGACCGACTGGATCAACCGCCATACCGTGTACACCCACGGCAATGGGTTCGTGGCCGCACCCGCCAACCGGGTCAACGCCGCGGTGGAGGATCCGACCGCCGAAGGGGCCAGCAGCAACAGCGGCTACCCGATCTACACCGTCAGCGACATATCGTCGCAGGGGTCGGAACAGGTCATCCCGGTCGATCAGCCTCGTATCTACTACGGAGAGGTCATCGCGCAGGCCGACCCGGACTACGCCATCGTCGGTGCTTCCGGCGCCGGTGATCGCGAGTACGACACCGACGCGTCCAGGTACACCTACACCGGATCCGGTGGTGTGTCCGTCGGTAACTGGATCAACCGACTCGCTTTCGCTGCCAAGTACGGGGAGCGGAACATCTTGTTCTCGGGTGCAATCGGCAGCGAGTCGAAGATCCTGTTCGACCGTGATCCGCGCGAACGTGTGCAGAAGGTGGCGCCGTGGTTGACCACCGACACCGACTCCTACCCGGCCGTGGTCGACGGCAAGATCGTGTGGATCGTCGACGGCTACACCACGCTCGAGAACTACCCGTACGCCCAGCGTGCATCGCTCGATGGACTCACCGTCGACAGCATCGAGCCGACGACGGGGCGTCCACTTCCCCGCGACGAGGTTTCTTACATTCGTAACTCGGTCAAGGCGACCGTCGATGCGTACGACGGCTCGGTGAAGCTCTACCAGGTGGACGAGACCGATCCGGTCTTGAAGGCCTGGATGGGTGTATTCCCGGATTCGGTTCAGCCCGAGTCCGAGATCTCCGACGAGCTTCGTTCGCACTTCCGTTACCCGGAGGATCTGTTCAAGGTTCAGCGCGAGATGCTGGCCAAGTACCACGTCGACGACCCGAACGAGTTCTTCACCAACAATGCGTTCTGGTCGGTTCCGAGCGACCCGACAGTCGACGGTGGTACCGAGCTGAACCAGCCTCCTTACTACGTGCTGATCGGTGATCCGGAAACGGGTGAACCGTCGTTCCGACTCACCAGCGCAATGGTCGGGTTCAACCGTGAACTGCTGGCCTCGTACATCTCGGTCCGTTCGGATCCGGAAAACTATGGAAAGTTCACGATTCTGCAGTTGCCGACCGATACGCAGACGCAGGGCCCGCAGCAGGCTCAGAACTCGATGACCTCGGACGCGCGAGTTGCCTCGGACAGGACGCTGTTGCAGCAGTCGAACAACATTCAGTACGGCAACCTCCTGACGTTACCCATCGCAGACGGCGGCATTCTGTACGTCGAGCCGCTCTACACCGAGCGAAACACAACATCTACATCGACCTTCCCGCAGCTCACACGTGTTCTCGTGAGTTACCGGGAACCCGGGTCGGACGGCGGTGTTCGTGTCGGTTACGCGGCGCGATTGTCGGAAGCGCTCGATCAGGTGTTCGGTTCGGGCACCGGTACGGCCGCGACCGCACCGGGTGGCGATGCTGCAGATCCGCAGCCGAGCACCGACTCCGGTGAAGCTGTCGAGGCGGAAGGCAACACCGGCGAAGCTTCCGTGGGTACTCCGAACACCGCACCGACGCCGCAGGCGCCGCTCGCGACGGCGGCCGAGGTGCAGGAGCTGAACGACGCATTGGCGGAGGTACGGACGGCGCAGCAGAGCGGCGATCTCGGTCGATTGGGTGACGCGTTCGATGCGTTGCAGGATGCTATCGACGCTTACAACGCGAACTGATTCCCCCAGTACGCAAGAACGCCCCGATCACTTCTTCGCGAAGTGATCGGGGCGTTTTGTTGTTGCAGGTTCGGACCTGCCGATCTCTAGCGTCCGATGGACGCGAGAACGGGGGAGTTCGCAGCAACGAACTGGTCGAACTGTGCGCTCAGGCCGTACTGTGCGGCGACCTGTGACGCGGCGTCGAAGTGCTGCTGCGCGACGGTGGTGGCCTGCTCGACGACTTCTTGAGCGGGCTCCTGGTACTCGGGTGTCACTGGCACAACCGCGGCGGGTGCCTGCTCCACGGGGGCGGCAAGCTCGGGTGCGGGGGCCGGTGCCGGTGTCGGCTCTGGGGTCGTTGCACCGGTTGTCAGGTACTGACCGCACGTGGGCCAGGCGCCGACGCCTTGGCTCTGCAGGGTGTTCTCGGCAACGCGAATCTGCTCGGCCTTGGACGCGCTGGCCGGCGAACCGCTTCCACCGTTTGCGGTCCAGGTGCTCTGCGAGAACTGCAGGCCACCGTAGTAACCGTTGCCGGTGTTGATGCCCCAGTTGCCGCCGCTCTCGCACTGGGCGACGCCGTCCCAGTTGTGGGTAGCTGCGTTGGCGGTGCCAGCCGACAGGCCGAGGGGGATTGCTACGACGGCGCCGGTGACGGCGGCCCATCCGAGTGCGCGCTTGCCGAAATTAGTTCCTGTGGTCATTCGGGGTGAATCCTCTCCGCGCTGGCTAACGCAACCCACCGTTGGAGGCACCTCGAGTGCGTGCTTCCCGGCGTCGTGCACGAGACTGTGCTCGTAGGTGTTGCGGCTCTGCCCCCGTGCGTATCGGGGAACCATCCCCCGCGGGGCAGAGCAATGCAGCGGCGGGGGCGGTACTGACCCTGCGTTGTAGGGCCGACCGCGAACCTAGTCGAGGTTTTTTGCCATGTCACACCAATCCGTGGGACTGCCCGAGTCCGGATGCTGGGACGCTGAAAGGCGTTATTGCTGGTCAAACACCATCGGGACGCATTCGTGTCCCGTTCGTTACGCGGTTGTTATGTGCCGCGAATCACGTCGAAACTGTGGTGCAGCACACTTGTATCTCGTGGTGCTCGATGGCTCGTCCTGCGAAATTCCCGTCGCGTCGGTGGCGGTGGTCCTTCGATGGAACGCGATTTGCTATTGCCGGACACCGTCGGGTAACTTTGTGTTCACAGCGCGGGGTGGAGCAGCTCGGTAGCTCGCTGGGCTCATAACCCAGAGGTCGCAGGTTCAAATCCTGTCCCCGCTACTAACGAAACGGCCCGGAACTTTCAGTTCCGGGCCGTTCTTGTTTTCTTTGGAAGTCGCGATGCTGGCCACACCATCCCAGGTTCGGTCAGCTGTCTCCAGAGCCTCTGTCGGTGACGATCTCTGGATCCGGTTCGGTGCCATCATCGGTAGCGTCGTCGTCGGTAGCGTCACCGTCGGTGGTTTCGCCGTCATCGGTTTCGTGGGCGGTGAGGTCGACGGTGTCGACGCCTTCGAGCGCCGTCAGTTCTTGCTCGGCCTCGGCGAACACCCCTCGTACTCTGTCCTTCAGCTTTTTCGCCCAATCCAACATTGTGGTGTTCTCCTCCGCTTCGACGTGTACCTCACTTCTCTACCAGGTCGTCTCGGGGCGCGGGTCGGCGGCGCTGGTCTCGTCGTACTCGGCAAGAACTTGCCGCAACAGCTTGCCGGTGGCATTGCGGGGGAGCTCGCCGAGGAAGACGACCTCCCTCGGAACCTTGTACCTGGCGAGATGAGACCTGACGTACGCCTTGAGCGAATCGGCGTCGTGCGGAGAACCTTTCATCGGCACCACAAAGGCCCTCAAGCGGTGCCCGAACTCCACGTCCGGGACACCGACGACTGCCGCCTCGGCGACGGATGGATGGTCGGCGAGCAGGTTCTCCACCTCGAGCGGATACACGTTCTCGCCACCCGAGACGATCATGTCGTCGTCGCGGCCATCGACGAAGAGCAGGCCGTCGTCGTCGAAATGCCCGACGTCCCCGGTGGAGACCAAGCCTGCGATTCGTTCCTTGTCGCGCCCGTCGGTGTAACCGGAGAAGCTGAGTCCGCTGGAGACGAAAATTCTGCCGACGCTTCCGGCGGTGGTCACCGGATTTCCGTCGTTGTCGAACAATTCGACATGGCACGTCACCGGGGGTCTCCCCGCAGTGCCCGGTGCGCGCGCCAGATCTTCCGGAGTGGCCACCGTCGCGACGGCCACCTCCGTCGATCCATACAGATTGTGCAGAACCGGACCGAATGTGTCTGCCGTTCGTCGACTCAGGTCGGGACTGATCGATGAACCCGCGGCGAAGATGATGTGCAGACACGAGGTGTCCTGCGATGCCAAGAATGCAGGGTCCAGGTCGACGATTCGCTGCAACATGGTCGGCACCAGTACAAGTGAGTCGGCTCGATGACGGGCGACGAGACGAATGGTGTTCTGCGGATCGAACTTTCGGTGCATTACAACGGTGTTTTGCAGGGACAGCGCCAGTGCGAACTGCGATACCCCCGTGCCGTGGAAAATCGGTGCGGCCATCACCATGGTCTGCTCTCGACGCAGTGGCACTCTATCGAGGAACTGGGCCGACGCCAGCGGTGACGTACGGTCCCGCGAAGCGCCTTTCGGGGTTCCAGTGGTGCCGCTGGTGAGCAACACGAATCCGCCGTGGTTCTGTGGAGCAGGAACCGGCCCGATCGAATTGCCCGCCACGACGCTGTCCAGAGTGGGCACATCGCTCGGCTCTTCCGACCATGCGATGTAGCGGGCTACCTCGGGCGCCAGCGCCGCCGCCACCTCGCTGAACTCCTCGTCGTAGACGAACGACCGGACCTGTTCTCGGCTGGCGACATCGGCTAGTTGCGGGGGAGCGAATCCGGTGTTCATCATCACCAGCCGGATGCCGGCCTTCGCTGCCGCGAGCATTGTGAGCACTGTGCCGCGGTGATTGCGCGCCATGATTCCCATGACCGAGTCGGCACCGATACCCGCCTGCTTCCACCCTCGCACCAGAGCGTTGGACTGCTCCTCGAGTTCCACATACGACAGCGGCCCTCGTTCGTCTATCAGCGCGATCGATTGGACTCCCGCACGGGCATGAGCGTGGACTGGACCTGCGAACGGACCGTACTTCCCGACGGCGCGTATCGATGCGATGCCGCGATCCAGCCGCGGAAACGGCACCAGCCCTGCGCGATTCATCACGCGAACGGCGCCGACACCGTCGACGATGTGAGCCAAGGTGCGGTGGCGTGCGAGGTTCTGCTTCACCGACAAGATCGTCCCCCTCGGGATCGATTAGAAAACTGTCCCGACGCGTGCCGCATCGCCGGGCCGGTTTCGATCCTAGTGCGCGGACCGATCGGGCGGGCTGCTTCCATCAAGGTCAGGACCTCTCGGCGTCAGCCTCTGCGTCGGCGGCACGTCGCCGGTAGTATTCTCGCTCCGGATCCGATCCGGCGAGACCGGCGGCGGTCCGAAAGTCCTGCGCTGCCTCCGCGCTGCGTCCCATTCGTCGGAGCAGATCGCCGCGAGCGACGAAGTACGGGTGATATCCCCGCATCATTGGGTCGTTCGCCATGGACGCAAGCAGCGACAGCCCGGCTTCCGGTCCGTCACGCATAGCGATGGCGACCGAACGGCCGAGGGAGACGATCGGCGACGGCGACAGCGTTTCCAGCACGCCGTAGAGTGCGACGATCTGGGGCCAGTCCGTTTCCTCGGGCGTGTCGGCCTCGTCGTGCAGTGCTGCAATGGCGGCGTGTACTCCGTAGGGGCCTTGCGCGCCACCGGTCAACGATTCGACAACGAGCGCATTGCCCTCTGCGATCATCTCGTGATCCCACAGTGCGCGATCCTGGTCGGCCAGCAACCGGAGATCGCCGTCGACGCCGACTCGTGCCGCGTGACGTGCGTGCGTCAGCAGCATCAGTGCCAGTAGCCCCGACGTCTCCCGATGAGTCGGAAGCAGAGCGCGCAGCACCCGTCCCAGTCGGATCGCCTCCTCTGCGAGATCTCGGCGGACCAGGTCGCTGCCCGACGATGCCGCATATCCCTCGGTGAAGATCGAATACACGACCTGGAGCACGCCCGGCACTCGCTGCGGAAGCTCGTCGGGATCCGGCGCCCGGAAGGGGATTCTCGCCTCCCGGATCTTCCGCTTGGCACGCGAGATCCGCTGCCCTGCAGTAGCCGGCGATATCACGAACGCGCGTGCAACCTCAGTCGTCGTCAGCTGTGCCAGACAGCGCAGCGTGATGGCGACTCGGTCGTCGGCGTCGAGCGCAGGATGGGCACACGTGAAGAACAGGTGCAGACGCTCGTCCGGGAATTCTGAACCTGCGGCATCGCCGGAGGCCGCAGGATCGGTTCGATCCTGCTCGACTTGCAGCACTGCGAGTTTCGCAGCGTAGGCCTGATCACGGCGGAGTCGATCGACGGCCCGCCGCCGGGCTGTGGTGAGCAGCCAGGCGCCGGGTTTGGTCGGGACACCCTCAGTAGGCCAGTGCTTCAGCGCCGCCTCGATGGCCTCGGAGGTCACATCCTCGGCGAAGTCGAGATCACCGTAGCGCCGTACCAGAGTCGCCAGCAGGAGACCATGTTCCTCCCGGAACACCTGTTCCAGCGAGGTCGGTGTCATTCGGGATGGCCCCTTCCGTCAGAAGTCGGCGTGGTCAGAAGTCGGCGTGGTCAGAACTCGGCGTGGTCAGAACTCTGCGATGGGTCGGACCACCACTGACCCACCCCCGCGCGAGCCGGGGCATCGCGCGGCCCAGTCGAGCGCGGCGTCGAGATCGGGAACGTCGATGACCTCGAAACCTCCGAGTACCTCGCGTGTCTCGGCCAAGGGACCGTCGGTGATGCTTCGCTGCCCGTCGGCATCGACAGCAACGCTGGTGGCCGTGGTGAGGTCGGCGAGCGCGTGCCCGCTCACCCAGACACCGGCATCCTTCATTTCCGCACCGAACCGCACCCAGTCCTCGACCACGCACCCGTTGTCGAAGTCGGCACTCGGTGCATTGATCAGCAGCATGTATTTCATGTTGGCTCCTCGTCTCGCTCATGGGTTGTCTTACATGATGACGACGAACGGGACCCGACGTTTTCGACAGACTGGCAGAAATAGTTCGAGGAGCACGAAAACCCGTGGTCGGATGTTACGACCACGGGTTCACGCTGATGCTCGTTCAGATCGAGCCGAATACTATTTCAGTTCGGCCGAGGTCTTACCCAGGACGCGACGAGCAACGATGAGCTGCTGGATCTGCTGGGTGCCCTCGAAGATGTCGAGGATCTTGGAGTCACGGCTCCACTTCTCGAGTAGAAGGCGCTCGGAGTATCCGTAATTGCCGGCGAGCTCGACGGCCTTGAGCGTGATGTCGGTGGCCGAACGCCCTGCCTTGGCCTTCGCCATGGACGCCTGCAACGAGTTGGGTTCCTTGTTGTCGGCCATCCACGCCGCGCGAAGCGCCAACAGGTGCGCCGCTTCCCAGTCTGCTTCCAGACGCAGGAACTCGGCGGCGGCGGCGTGCTGGTTGTATGCGGGCGCTGTGTAAGAGATTTGCACGCCGGCCTCGTCGAGGATCGACCGCAACTCTTCCAGTGCAGCACGCGCTACACCGATTGCCATACCGGCCACCAGCGGACGGGTGTTGTCGAACGTCTGCATGACGCCGGCGAACCCCTTTTCGGCGTTCACCTCCGCGCTGCCCAGCAGGTTGTCCTTCGGGATTCGGCAGTCTTCGAGCAGGAGCGTAGCGGTGTCGGAGGCCTTGATGCCGAGTTTGTGTTCCAGGCGCGCCACCGACAGTCCAGGGGCATCGCGCGGAACCACGAAAGACTTGATTGCGGCGCGACCAAGAGACTTGTCCACGCTGGCCCAAACCACGATGTGGGTCGAACGTTCACCGGCGGTAACAAAGATCTTCTCGCCGTTGAGGACCCACTCGTCGCCGTCGAGAACGGCTGTTGTGGTGACAGCCGCGGAATCGGAGCCGAAGCTCGGCTCCGTGATGGCCATGGATGCCCACACCTTGCCGAAACGATCGAGCTGCTCGTCGGTGGACACTGCCGCGATGGCAGAGTTGCCGAGACCCTGGTACGGAATCGACAGGGTCAGCCCGACATCGCCCCAGCACGTCTCGATGACGTTGACCAGAGCGGACATGTTGCCGCCGTTGGCATTGGCGGTTTTGCTAGGTTTGGCGCTTTCGCTGTCCTTTTCGCGGCCACCGGCTGCGCCACCGATCTCACCGCCGGCATCGGACATTCCCTCGACCATCGAGGCCATGGTGTCGAGCTCGACCGGGTACTCGTGCTCGGCGAGGTCGTACTTGCGCGAGATTGGGCGAAAAATTTCGGCCGCTACCTGGTGAGCCTGATTCGCCTGCGCCCTGAGCTTCTTGGGTAATTCGAGATTGATCATCGTTTGTGTCCTTGGTTCGACTTCTCGACTGTGATGTGGGCGCGAATCAGATGAGGACGATGCCCTCGGCGACACCGACGGCACGGAGGTCGCGGTACCAGCGCTCTACGGGATGTTCCTTGGTGAAGCCGTGTCCTCCGAGCAACTGGACACCATCCGATCCGATCTGCATGCCCTTCTCCGACGCGAGACGTCGCGCGAGCGCGGCCTCACGGGTAAAGGACAGACCTTGCTCCGCCCGCGAGGCGCCACGGAGGGTCACCAGGCGCAGACCGTCGAGTTCGATTGCAATGTTCGCGACCATGAACGCCACTGCCTGACGGTTGCTGATCGGCTCGCCGAATGCCTCGCGGTCGTTGACGTACGGAATCACGTAGTCGAGCACAGCTTGGCTGGTGCCGACTGCAAGGGCCGACCAGCCGAGGCGAGCCAGGCTGATGGCGTCCGTGTAGTCCAGGGCGCGCTGGTCGGCGTCGCCGTCGCCGAGGAGTGCCGATTCGGGAACAGCGACATCGGTGAGGACGAGACGGCCGAGGCCTGCCGCGCGCAGACCCATGCTCGGGTCGGCCTCGACGACGAGACCCTTGGTGTCGGACTCGACGATGAAGAACGCCGGACGACCCTCGAGTTCGGCCGCGACGATGAACAGCTCGGAGCTACTCGCTGCCGGCACGACGCTCTTGACGCCGTTGAGCTTGAAGCCGCTGGGTGATCGGACTGCCTTCGTCTGCAGCGCGAACGGGTCGAACAGCGCGCGAGGCTCGTTGACGACGACCGCGGCACCGGGGACCTTCTCGCCGACGAATGCCGGAAGGTACGTCTTCTGCTGCGCGTCGGAACCCCATTGCGTCAGGGCGACGGCAACCCCGCTCGGCGCGAGGATCGGCAGTGCCAGTCCCATGTCGCCGTGGGCGAGTGCCTCGGCCACGAGGGCGTTGGTGACGGCTCCGCGTTCGCTGGCAGCACCGTCGAGTTCCTCGGGCACGTTGATGAACGTGATTCCGAGTTCGGCGGACCGGCGAACCAGATCGTCTGGCGAGGATGCTGCGGCATCGGCGTCGTGGGCGGCCGGGCGGATGATCTCCTCGGCGAATTCCTTGACGGTTTCGACGATCATGCGCTGTTCGTCGTCGGGAGTCAGGTCGAAGTAATCGAGATGCTTGACCGCTGCATCGTCGAGCCGCTTCGGCTTGCCGCCCCCGGTCACCTTCGAGAACGTGCGCGTTGCTGCGCCCAGGGTCTTGAACCCTGTCTTGGTGCTCTCGTAGGTCACCCGGTCGACTGTCTGCCGGAAGTTGTACTTCTCGGCTAGTTCGGATCCGGTGATGGCCGTGAGAACGCGCATGGCGGTGCCCATGGCATCGCGCTTGAACGGATTGAGGCCAACCGCGGATGTGTCGCGAGGCGCAGTGCGCTTCGTGTCGATCACATTGTCTTGCTTGCTCATGATCACCAGCTGTTTCTCGGTGTCGGTCTCGGACGCGATCAATCTTACTCCGGAGTAAGTTAGCTGTCTACTCCCGAGTAAGGTCCACACGCGGCTCCGCCGCATGTGCGCGGAAATACATAGCGGAGCACGTATTTCCGCTCACAAGCGGCGAAGCCGCTCCAAGACCTGCTCGTGCAGCAAGCCGTTGGTCGCCAGCGCGCTCCCGCCGTGCGGTCCCGCTTCGCCCTCGAGTGAGGTGAACGCGCCGCCGGCTTCGCGGACCAGCACGTCCAGCGGTGCCAGATCCCACAGAGACACCTCGGGTTCGGCAGCGATGTCGAGGGTGCCCTCCGCGAGCAAGCAGTACGAGAAGAAGTCGCCGTAGCCTCGCACTCGCCAGACCTCGTCGGTCAGGTCCACGAACCGATCCCGGATACCGCGCTCCTTCCAACCCGAGAGGCTCGCGAAACTCAGGCTCGATGCCGAAAGTTCGCGGACCGACGATGTCGAGATCGATCGGGGAGAGCCGCCCCCGTGGGAGGTCCATGCACCTGTCGACTCCGCGGCCCACCAGCGCCGGTCGAGGGCAGGCGCGCTGATGACGCCGACCACTGGAATACCGTCGTCGAGCAGTGCGACGAGAGTTGCCCAGATCGGGACGCCGCGGACGAAGTTCTTGGTGCCGTCGATGGGGTCGAGCACCCATTGGCGACCGCTGAGCACGACGTCGCCGCCGAATTCTTCACCGAGAATTGCGTCCGAGGGTCTTTCTGCGGCGAGAACTGACCGAATCTTCTCCTCGACCGCGAGATCGGCGTCGGACACGGGCGTCAGGTCGGGTTTGTCGTCGACTTTCAGATCCAGCGCGAGAAATCGACTCCGCGTGATCGCGTCGGCGTGGTCGGCAATGGCGAGTGCGAGCTGCAGGTCGGCAGTACGGTCGGTCACGCCCGCAAGACTAGGCGCCGGCAAATGACCAGGCGCCCGCAGGACCAGGTGATCGACTGCGGTGAATCCGACGACGCCGATGCCGGTAACCTTGTCTCTTGTGCATCCTGACGTATCCGCAGACCTGAACGAACTCGACATCACCCTCTCCACCATCGAGTCGGTGCTCGACGTCGAAGAGCTGCGTCGTCGAATCGACGAGCTCGAACATCAGGCGGCGTCGCCGGATCTGTGGAACGACCAGGAACATGCGCAGCAGGTCACCAGTCAGCTCTCGCACTCGCAGGCCGAACTGCGGCGTGTCGAAGAACTTCGGCAGCGTCTCGAGGACATGCCGGTGCTCTACGAACTCGCCGAGGGGGAGGAGGGCGACGCCGCTGACTCTGCTCTGGCCGACGCCGATGCAGAGCGGGCGTCCCTGCGCGTGGACATCGCTGCGGCGGAGGTGCGGACATTGTTGTCCGGTGAGTACGACCAGCGCGACGCCCTGGTGAACATACGTTCCGGTGCCGGGGGCATCGACGCCGCGGACTGGGCCGAGATGCTCATGCGCATGTACATCCGCTGGGCTGAGAAGCACGGCTACAGCGTCGAGGTCTACGACACCTCCTACGCCGAGGAAGCCGGCATCAAGAGCGCCACCTTCGCCGTCAAGGCTCCCTATACGTACGGCACCTTGTCGGTAGAACAGGGCACCCACAGGCTGGTGCGAATCAGCCCGTTCGACAATCAGGGGCGTCGCCAAACCTCGTTCGCCGAGGTCGAGGTGCTACCGGTGGTCGAGACGACCGACCACATCGACATTCCCGAAGGTGACATCCGCGTCGACGTCTACCGTTCGAGCGGCCCAGGTGGCCAGTCGGTCAACACCACCGACTCCGCCGTCCGGCTCACCCATATTCCGACAGGCATCGTCGTGACGTGTCAGAACGAGAAGTCGCAGCTGCAGAACAAGGTTTCCGCAATGCGCGTTCTGCAGGCGAAACTGCTCGAGGTCAAGCGCAAGGAAGAGCGCGCCGAGATGGATGCGCTCAAGGGCGACGGTGGCAGCTCGTGGGGCAACCAGATGCGCTCGTACGTGCTGCATCCGTATCAGATGGTCAAGGATCTGCGGACGGAGTTCGAGGTCAACAATCCCTCGACCGTGCTCGATGGCGACATCGACGGTTTCCTCGAAGCCGGAATTCGCTGGCGCATGCGCGGGGACGAGTAGCCCGCCCATGACGATGGCACTGAACTTGGGATTCTCCGGAGACCTCGGGGACTGGCTCCGCGGCAGTGGCCTCGAGATCGTGCTGTACATCCTCGGCGGCATGCTCATCGCGCGTTTCATCAGCTATATCGGTGAGAAGATCACCACCCGAATCGACAACAACTACCAGCACAGTGACGCGCTCGTGCGGACCGAAGCAGCCAAACACCGCCACGCGCTGGCCCAGGTGATCACCTGGGTTGCCGTCACCATCATCTACGTGCTCGTCACAATCGAAGTGCTCCGCAGATTCGGTTTCTCTGCTAGCGGCCTCGTAGCCCCCGCAGCAGTGCTCGGCGCCGCTCTGGGCTTCGGCGCGCAACGTGTGGTGCAGGACATCCTCGCCGGATTCTTCATCATCACCGAACGCCAGTACGGATTCGGAGACGTCGTCCACATCGCCGTGCTCGGATCGGCCGAGGACGCAGAGGGCACCGTCGAGGACGTCACGCTGCGTGTCACCCGGGTTCGAAGTGCCAACGGCGAAGTCATCACCGTCCCCAACGGTCAGATCGTCAAGTCCATCAACCTGTCCAAGGATTGGGCGCGCGCCGTCGTCGACGTGCCGGTCCTGGCGACGACTGACCTGAATCGGGTCAACGAGATTCTCAAGGGCATCGGCCACGACGCGTTCAACGACGCCAAGCTACGTCCGCTACTGCTCGACGAGCCGACAGTCATGGGTGTCGAAAGCATCGAGGTCGACCAGGTCAACGTGCGTATAGTCGCGCGAACGCTCCCGGGCAAGCAGTTCGAGGTCGGCAGCAGTTTGCGTGTCCGGATAGCCGCTGCGCTGCAGCCCGAGGGCATCTCCGTCAGCCCCGGCGTGTCCACAGCACCGCCCACCCCGGATTCCGCATCAGGTGAAGGGCGGACACCGTTGTGAGCGAACGCGAATCGGTCGAACACGAATCCGACCCCGATCGGCCTGAACGCAGGTGGATGATCCCCGCCCGCATTCGCGGCAGGATCCGAACCTCCACCGTCGCGCTCGGAATCTGCTTCGTCCTCACAGCCCTCCTCTACGGCCAGGTGCGACCTGATCCGCCGGGAACAGTGAGCCCGCCCCCGGAGACGACCGCTCCCGAAGATGTTCGAACGCCGGAATCCGTGATGACAACGACGCCACTGTCGGTGACCCCGTCGGTAGAGGAGAGTCCGGACGCAGGTACCGAGTCCGGTGAGTCGGGGTTCTCGCCGACCGAGAGTGGCACCGTCCCCTCGGAAGAACCGACACTGCTGCCCGGTGTACCGATTCCCCCGCAGCTGCGCTCGGTGATACCGACCCAACCCAGCGCCGCCGCGACTTCGTAGACCGATTCTGCGACACACCCGCATGCAGGCCGGCCGTCGGTCGGCAAGGGCTACACTGGCGACCCGTGATCAGCACCTCGAATGTCTCCAAGTCGTACAAGACGTCGACCAGGCCCGCTCTGGACGATGTGACGATCTCGGTGGACAAGGGGGAGTTCGTCTTTCTCATCGGTCCGTCCGGTTCCGGCAAGTCGACGTTCATGCGTCTGCTGCTCAAGGAAGAGACGCCCACGTCCGGCGACATCCACATCGCGGACTTCCATGTCAACCGCCTGCCGTCGAGGCGGGTACCGAAACTCCGGCAGAGCATGGGATGTGTCTTCCAGGACTTTCGGCTCCTGCAGCAGAAGACAGTCGTCGAGAACGTCGCCTTTGCCCTCGAAGTGATCGGCAAGCCTCGATCGATGATCAAGCGGACGGTTCCGGAGGTGCTCGACCTCGTGGGACTCGGTGGAAAGTCCGACCGTCTGCCCACCGAGTTGTCGGGCGGCGAACAGCAGCGCGTGGCCATCGCGCGCGCCTTCGTCAACCGACCCCTGGTACTGCTCGCCGACGAACCGACCGGGAATCTCGACCCCGACACCAGCCAGGACATCATGATGCTGCTCGAGCGCATCAACAGGACGGGAACGACGGTGCTGATGGCCACCCACGACAACCACATCGTCGACTCGATGCGCCGACGGGTGATCGAACTCGACAACGGCCGAGTCGTCCGCGACGAGGCCCGCGGGGTGTACGGCGTCGGCCGGTAGAACCTCCGGGTCGTCGCTGCGGGCTCCTCACTTGCCCGCCACGATCGACCGCCACCTGCTCGACCGTAGACACCGAAGGGCCCGGATACTCCGATGCGCGCAAGTTTCATCTCCAGCGAAGTCCTCACCGGGCTTCGTCGCAACATCACCATGACCATCGCGATGATTCTCACCACCGCCATTTCGCTCGGTCTGTTCGGCGGCGGCCTGCTCGTGGTTCAGATGGCCGGCAAGACCCAGCAGATCTTCCTCGACCGCGTCGAGGTGCAAATCTTTCTCACCGACGACATCTCGGCGAACGACCCGCAGTGCGCCGAGGACACCTGCCGGACGCTGCGTACCGACCTCGAACAGACCCCCGCGGTCGTATCGGTGCAGTATCTCAATCGCGATGACGCAGTGCGCGACGCCACCGAGCGCGTCTTCCGCGATCAACCCGAGCTCGCCGAGCTGGTCAGCGCGGACAGCTTCCCTGCTTCGTTCAAGGTCAGACTCAGCGACCCCGAGCGCTTCGGCGTCATCAACGACAACTTCGGCGCTCGTCCGGGAGTGCAGAGTGTGCTCAACCAGCGCGATCTTGTCGAACGACTGTTCAGTGTCCTCAACGGGGTGCGCAATGCCGCATTCGCCATCGCGATCGTGCAGGCAGTCGCTGCGGTACTGCTCATTGCCAACATGGTGCAGATAGCTGCGTTCACAAGACGTACCGAGGTAGGAATCATGCGGCTGGTCGGGGCCACCAGGTGGTACACCCAGCTACCGTTCCTGTTGGAGGCGGTGGTCGCCGCCATCGTCGGATCAGCACTGGCTATCGCCGGACTGTTCACCGCCAAGAACCTGTTCATCGACGACGTGCTGTCCGATGTGTACGAGGCGAACATTCTGGCGCGAATATCCAACAGTGACGTCCTGCTCGTATCGCCGTTCCTCGCGCTGGTCGGAATCGGTATGGCCGCGATCACGGCGTACATAACTCTGCGACTGTATGTGCGCGAGTAAGACGAACGCGAGCGTCACTCCGGAACAAACTCGGTTGCGCGGCGGTTCTATGCTGGAACGGTTGTGCACGAGAACACGCGTGCACCCGATAACCAGCGCTCGAGAAAGGGCCCTGAAGTGAAAGAAAAGGGCCGGAAGGCAATCGCGACCAATCGAAAGGCGCGACACAACTACTCGATCCTCGATGTCTACGAGGCAGGAATCGCACTTGTCGGCACCGAAGTGAAGAGTCTGCGAGACGGAAAAGCATCTCTCGCCGACGCCTTCGCTACCGTCGATAACGGTGAAATCTGGCTGCGCGGGTTGCATATTCCCGAGTACACACAAGGCAGCTGGACCAACCACGCCCCGCGGCGCAATCGAAAGCTGTTGCTGCACAAGCGAGAAATCGAACGACTGGTCGGCAAGACCAAGGAAGGGTCGCTCACACTCGTCCCTCTGTCGATGTATTTCTCGGACGGCAAGGTCAAGGTCGAACTCGCACTGGCCAAGGGCAAACAGGATTTCGACAAGCGTCAGGATCTTGCTCGGCGCACCGCCGAGCGCGAGGTGACTCGCGAGCTCGGCCGTCGAATCAAGGGGATGCGCTGACCGCAGGTTGAATCGGCGACCGACGGGGTAATGCAGCGTCATGAACGCCGACAACACCGCGAACGCCGACAAGACCGCCGTCCCGTCTCGCGTGCTCGTTACCGGAGCGACGGGATATCTGGGTGGCCGCCTCGCGCCCCGACTGGTCGACGCGGGCTTCACCGTGCGAGTGCTGGCGCGCACGCCGAGCAAACTCGATGGCGTTCCCTGGGCGGAGAACGTCGAAATCGCTCAGGGTGACCTCGGTGATCGTGACTCTCTGAAAAAGGCATTCGCCGACGTCGATGTCGTGTACTACCTGGTGCATTCGATGGGTTCGCCTGGAAAGAACGATTTCGCCGAGGTCGAGCGGATCAGCGCAGAGAACGTCGCGGCCGTCGCCGCCGAGGCGGGAGTGTCGCGGATTGTCTACCTGGGCGGACTGCACCCCGAAACCGGAGAGCTGTCCGAGCATCTCGAATCTCGCGCCGAGGTAGGACGGATTCTCATCGAATCCGATGTACCGACGTTCGTGCTGCAGGCTGGTGTGGTGATCGGCGCGGGTTCGGCGTCGTTCGAGATGATTCGCCATCTGACGAACCGCCTACCGGTGATGACGACGCCGAAGTGGGTGCACAACAAGATCCAGCCGATCGCAGTTCGAGACATCCTGCACTATCTGATCGAGGCCGCCACCGCGGACCTGCCCGAAAGTCGGACGTACGACGTGGGCGGACCGGACGTCATGGAGTACGGCGAGATGATGAACATCTACGCAGGCGTGGCAGGCTTGCGGCCACGCCGGATGGTGGTGCTCCCAGTACTCACACCGCGCTTGGCCGGGCACTGGATCGGTCTCGTGACGCCGATACCTCGCGGCTTGGCCATGCCGCTCATCGAATCGCTGCAGTACGACGCCGTCGCACACGAAACCGGTATCGACGACGTGATTGCGCGCCCGGAGGGTGACTTGACGTCGTACCGTGAGTCGGTGCGCCTTGCGCTGCGCGCGGTCGACGACGGTGAGCCGAAGACGACGTGGTCCGTGGTGGTGTCCGCGCCATCGGACCCGCTCCCTTCTGATCCGGACTGGGCGGGCGAGGTGGTCTACACGGACGTGCGAAGCGTCTACCTCGGTAGCGGCCCGGAGGTGATACGTCCGCGCCTGCGCGCCGCCGTCGAATCGGGTGCAACAAAGGGGTGGAAGATCGATGATTCCGATAGTGAGCAGGACTCGAGCGACATCCGTCTGAGGTCGACTGGTGTTCTGCCCGGCAACGCCTGGTTGCTGTACTCCGCGACCTCGGCTGGCGGTGGTACGCGGCTCGAGCAACGCACATATTTCTTTCCGCGAGGCCTGGCCGGACACGCGGCCTGGTACGGATCTCTTCCGGTGCGAAAGGTGCTGGCCGGCCGAACATTGCAGGCGGTCGTGGCTGAAGTGGACCGGTCATAGGTACGTCGGGCGAATACCGGGATGATTCTCGTGGGTTCACGCGTTACACTGATGGACCCCGGCAAAGTGTCGGGGACATACGGGGCTGAACGGTTTCGACTTTGTATGTTGAGTCAGGGGAAGCGTGTCGGTGCAGGCGAGAGACCACCGTAAGCGTCATCGCAAACATATAAGCGCCGATTCCAATCAGCGCGACTACGCCCTCGCTGCCTAAGTAGCGACTGCGTGTCTGTCAGTCCGGACTTGCCCTCGGTCCGGGTACTGGCATCAGCTAGAGGGCTTACCGATTCACTTGGCCACGGAGTGATGAGGAACATCCAACAGTGGCTGGGATCGTCATCCTGGCTTGTTTGCGAGATCAGGAGATCCAAGTAGAGGCATAGCAGACTGCACACGGAGAAGCCCTGGCAATGCAGCGGAGGACCCGGGTTCGATTCCCGGCAGCTCCACCGAAAGCCGGGTCGACGAGCACACGCTCGCCGGCCCGGCTTTTTCTTTTCCTGAGCCGAACGCCAACGGCCCCGCCGACGGTTGTCCGAGCGGGCTACTAGTGTTGAACCCGGCTGGTATCGGGCAAGTACGAAGGAGACTGTCGTGGCGCACGAGAGAGCAGGAACGGTTGCTCTACCCGAGGATCTCGTCGATGTTGCGCAGCTGATCACTGCGTACTACACACGTACCCCTGATGTGTCCGACCCGAATCAGCGCGTGGCCTTCGGAACCTCCGGGCATCGTGGATCGAGCCTCGACACAGCATTCAACGAGGGCCACATTCTGGCCACGACGCAAGCCATCGTCGAGTACCGCGCGTCGCAGGGCATCACCGGGCCGTTGTTCATCGGCCGCGACACGCATGCGCTCTCCGAACCGGCGTGGACCACTGCCCTCGAGGTTCTCGCAGCGAACGATGTGACGGTGCTGGTGGACTCGGGTGATAGATACACCCCGACGCCGGCCGTCAGTCATGCGATCCTGCGCTACAACACCTCCGGTTCGTCGGCCAAGGCCGACGGGATCGTCGTGACGCCGTCGCACAATCCGCCGCGCGACGGCGGATTCAAATACAATCCACCGCACGGTGGCCCCGCCGACAGCGACGTCACCACCATCATCGCCAACCGCGCGAATGAGCTTCTCGAAGGCGGGCTCGCGGGCGTCAAGAGGGTCTCGCTGGCGGCCGCGCTGAACTCGTCGGTGGACAAGTACGACTTCCTTGGCACCTACGTCGACGATCTGCCCAACATTGTCGATCTCGATGCCATCCGCGCAGCCGGTATACGAATCGGTGCCGACCCGCTCGGCGGCGCAAGTGTCGACTACTGGGATGCGATCGCCGAACGGCACAATCTCGATCTGACAGTGGTCAATCCGCTCGTCGATGCCACGTTCCGGTTCATGACGCTCGACACCGACGGCAAGATTCGGATGGACTGCTCGTCACCCAACGCGATGGCCTCGCTGATCGACTCGCGGACTGCGTACGACATCGCCACCGGCAACGACGCAGACGCCGATCGACACGGCATCGTCACCCCAGACGGTGCACTGATGAACCCCAACCACTACCTGGCGGTCGCGATCGATTATTTGTTCGGCCACCGTCCGAGTTGGTCGCCCGCCACCCGCGTCGGCAAGACCCTGGTGTCGTCGTCGATGATCGACCGCGTGGTCGCCGGTCTGGGTCGTCAACTCCTCGAAGTGCCCGTCGGATTCAAATGGTTCGTACCAGGGTTGTCGAACGGTGATCTCGGCTTCGGCGGTGAGGAGAGTGCGGGCGCATCGTTCCTACGAACCGATGGACGGGTGTGGACCACGGACAAGGACGGCATCATCATGGCCCTCCTGGCCTCCGAGATCGCCGCTGTCACGGGGGTGACCCCTTCGCAGCGCTACGCCGAATTCGAGGCGAAGTACGGCAGCCCCAGCTACGCGCGGATCGATGCGCCGGCCTCGAGAGAAGAAAAGGCCGTCCTGGCAAAGCTGTCCCCTGAACAGGTGACCGCCACTGAGCTGGCCGGTGAGAAGATCATCGATACCCTGACTTCCGCGCCCGGCAACGGTGCCCCGATCGGAGGCCTCAAAGTCACCACCGAGAATGCATGGTTCGCTGCTCGCCCGTCCGGAACCGAGGACGTGTACAAGATCTACGCCGAGTCCTACCTCGGGGCAACACATCTCGCCCAGGTACAGGCGGCTGCGAAAGACGTGGTGTCACAGGCCTTGAACAAGTCGTGACGAGAACGGACTCACCCGACGAGCGCAAGGACGACTCCCTTCCGTCCCAGATATGGGTCCTGATTTCGGCAAGCTTCGTCATTGCGCTCGGGTTCGGAATCGTCGCGCCCGCGCTGCCGCAGTTTGCAACCGAGTTCGGTGTGGGTGAGTTCGCTGCGTCGGCAGTGATCAGCACGTTCGCGGGCATGCGGTTGGTGTTCGCGCCTGCGAGTGGTCTTCTTGTGCAGAAGCTCGGGGAGCGGCCGGTATACCTCTCCGGACTTCTGATCGTTGCGCTGTCCACCGGCGCGTGTGCGCTGGCTCAGTCCTACTGGCAGCTTCTGGTGTTCCGCGGTCTCGGCGGAATCGGATCGACGATGTTCACGGTCTCGGCACTCGGCCTACTTATTCGAATGAGTCCAGCCCACAGTCGCGGTCGCGTATCGGGTCTGTACGCAACGAGCTTTCTGCTCGGATCGATCGGTGGGCCGCTGCTCGGTGGCGCTGTCGTCGGACTGGGACTGCGCGCCCCGTTCGTCATCTACGCAATCGCACTGGTGATCGCCGCGGCCGTCGTGTACTTCAGTTTGGACGCGATAGAAGACCACGAGGCCGGTGGCGATTCGTCGATGCCCGTGTTGACGCTGCGATCGGCACTTCGCGTACCCGCGTACCGAGCTGCGCTGGCATCGAACTTCGCGACGGGGTGGGTTGTGATGGGCGTACGCGTCGCGTTGATCCCTTTGTTCGTCATCGCCGTGCTGGATCGCTCCGCGGCAGTTGCCGCAGTTTCACTGGCAATCTTTGCCGTCGGAAATGCTCTGGTTCTCATCACCTCGGGTCGGCTGTCCGATGCGCGCGGCCGAAAACCCTTCGTCATCATCGGTTTGGTTGTCTCTGGTATTGGCATGGCCGCGTTGGGCCTGACCGACACCGTCACACTGTTCATGATCGCCTCGTTCGTCGCCGGCGTCGGATCCGGGTTGATGACTCCCGCTCAGCAGGCGTCCATCGCCGACATCATCGGCTCGAAGGCTCGCGGCGGTCCGGTTCTGTCCACCTTCCAGATGTCCGCCGACGTCGGCGCGATTCTGGGTCCCCTGGTTGCCGGTGCAATCGTCGAGGTGTACACGTACGGAACGGCGTTCGTGCTCTCGGGCGCCATAATGCTCGCCGCCGCGCTGTGGTGGGCCCTCGTGCCCGACACACGAAAGCTGCACGAGGCCTCCTGACCGAGGCAACGTCCTCCGTATCATGAGGACCGTGAGTCAGAAGAGAACCTCCTCCACCAAATACACGCCACAACCGACATCGAATGCCTTCACCTACGTTCTGGCTGCCATAGCCCTCGTAGCAGTGATCGTCGTGGTGGTCGTGGCAATCATGTGGCAGCGTGGCGGCGCCGAACCACGCAACGACGGGTACGGATCGGTGAACAATCCGGCGGTGGAGCTGACAGTCCTCGACGACGGAGTCGTCCAACTCGGAGACCCCGCCAGCGGATCCGTCGTCGACATCTTCGAAGACCCCATGTGCCCGTTCTGCCGCGAACTCGAAGTGCTGCACGGACAGGAACTCGCTCAGAAGATCGACGACGGCGAACTAGCTGTGCGCTACCACCTCCTGGTACTTCCGGGACTCGATGCAGCCTCCGCCAGTGGCAACTATTCGAGCCGAGCCGTCGCGGCATCACACTGCGTCGCCGAATCGGAGAACGTCATCGTCTACTCGGCATTCCACGCCACCCTGTTCTCCGAAGAATTCCAGCCCGCCGAAAATGGTGACACCGACCGAACCGACGCCGAACTCGTTGACATGGCACGCGCCAGCGGCGCCGGCGACACCACCGCGGACTGCATCACCTCCGGCGCAATGACGGCAACCGCAGCAGCCGACGCCGACACCGCACGGGCCGCCCTCTCCGCTTCCGGAGCCGCAGGAACCCCGGGCGTGCTCGTCGACGGCGAACTCGTCGACGCACTCGGCGACTCCGGGTGGGTCGAAGCAATCACACCCACAAGTTGAGTCCTCCCACTCCTGCCACCCGGGTCATTCCGCAGGCTCCACTCCTGCCACCCGGGTCATTCCGCAGGCTCCACTCCTGCCACCCTGCCCACCCTGACCACGAGATTTGTGGGCGTCATCGGCCATGGTGTAACTTCGTTCGAGCAACCTCAAGGCGCCGGAGAAATGCGTCGCTGATGTGATTGTGAAGTACGGGGCTATGGCGCAGCTGGTAGCGCACCACACTGGCAGTGTGGGGGTCAGGGGTTCGAGTCCCCTTAGCTCCACCGAAAAGGGAGCCACCCAACGGTGGCTCCCTTTTTCGTTCATATGCCGGGCTCGCCGACACCATGACAGCTTCTCGATATCAGTGAGCCGCGTCGAAAGCCTTCTCGACATCAGCTGGAATGCGACCCCGTGCGGAGATGGTGTACCCGTTCGACTTGGCCCATTCTCTGACGGCCTTCGTCTGATTCGCGTCGCGTTTGCTGCCACCGCTGGCTGCCGCAACAGACTTCTTGGAACGCTTTCCGCCCAAGCGAGTCGAGTGCTCGATGTAGTAGTCCAACTTGCGGTGAAACTCTTTGGCGTTCTTGTCGCTCAGGTCGATTTCATAGCTGACGCCGTTGACGGCGTATATTATGTGCTCTCCGCCGGACTCGATTGGCTTGTCGTCGATATCGTCGACGAGTTGAACATAGACTTTTTTCGCCATTGTGAACTTCTCCAATGATCATCAGGGGTGCGTCCGAAAAGGAACTCCAGGCGAACTATACGACCGCGCTTCTGAATTATCCATCTGCATGGAAGTTTTGTCGATATACGTTTCGGGGGGCGTCCAAACAATAGGCGTTGCGCCGATTGCATCTGTAAAATCCGGATGCTCGTCCGAACGAGCCAGGCAACAGCCGAATAACAGCATGCTCACGATCGGCTTCCGATTTCACCGTGCTCGGAAGCATCCGCGACGGTCTGCTTCACTTGATGCGGGAGTTGGTACGGAAGTGTCTGCCGGTGCCAGTGTGCCTTGGTGGACGAGCATCCATGGAAGGAGAGTGGTCGGCTCTTTCCGCTGAGCTGGGCCCAAGCCGTGATGAACAGAACCGCTGTATTCGGAGCGCTGTCTGCAGGCACTCTTCTGTTGTCGGTTGCCGTGCCCTCGGTCAGCGCCGCAGCGCCGAACGAGGACGGCCGGAACGACGCGCTGGCCGGCACGACGGTGTTTCTAGATCCTGGACACCAGGGCACCGGACACAGCGAGAACCTGACCCGGCAGGTCGATGATGGCAGAGGAAGCACCAAAGACTGCCAGACGACCGGAATGACGAGTCTGAACGGCATCCCCGAGCACACCATCAACTGGAACGTAGCCCAGTTGATCGAAGCGAGCCTGGAAAGCCTCGGGGCCACCGTCATCACCTCGCGGGAAGACGATTCGGGTTGGGGTGGATGCGTGGACGAACGCGCGGCGATGGCAAGCCGATCCGGCGCCGACGTGGCCGTGAGCATCCACGCGGACTCCACTGGCGCCACAGACGACAACCGACGCGGATTCCACCTCATCGTGCCCTCACTCCCGATTCCGGATCAGGCAGCGAACAGCGCGCAGTCCGTCGGCGGCCGCGCGGCGTCCACGCTGATGCGTGACGCCTACGAACGTGCAGGATTTGCACCCGCCAACTATGCGGGCGCTGTCGACGGCATCGCGGAACGCTCGGATGTCGCTGGTCCCGCTCTCACCGGCGTACCGCTCGTCTTCGTCGAGATGGGCAACGGATCGAACCCCGAGGACGCCGCGGTTCTCGAAACCTCCGAAGGTCAGCTCGAACACGCCATCGCGATCACCACCGGCATCATCGACTTTCTGCTCGGACCTGAAGGTGCTTCTCGGGAGTCGTCGGAAACCTCGTGACGGAGGTTGCAGTAGCCTCGCTGCGTGGTGCACGCTCGCGGAAACGACGCAATCCCCGTGGTTCTCGTCGGAGGATTTCTCGGCGCAGGCAAGACGACTCTGCTCAACCACCTCCTACGCAACAATCGAGGGATCAAGATCGGAGTCGTTGTCAACGACTTCGGTTCCATCAACATTGATTCGATGATGGTCGCAGGGCAGGTCGATTCGATGGTGACTCTCGGCAACGGCTGCTTGTGCTGCGCTGTGGACGCTGACGAGATGGATGCGATGCTCGACACTCTGGCGGGTGCCCCGTCTCGGTTGGACGTCATCGTCGTCGAGGCGAGCGGTCTCGCCGAGCCACGGAACTTGATCCGGATGGTGTTGGCCAGCAACAACCCTGCGATCACCTACGGGGGACTTGTCACGGTGGTCGATGCCGTCGAGTTCGTTTCGACGCGCAGCGCTCACCCCGAGATCGAGCAGCATCTGCGCCTTGCGGACCTGTTGGTACTGAACAAGACCGACCGACTCGCCCAGCACGATATCGACGCCGTGACGGCCGAACTACGCCGTTGCGCACCGAACGTCCCGGTACAGGCTACCGATCATGGCCGTGTCGATGCGGAGTTGTTGTTCGACGTACCGGAATACCTCGACGACTCGAGCGTTGCCCGCCAGCTGTCTTTCGATGAAATTCTCTACGCTGCCGACGATCACCATGCACATCTCCACGTCGGCTATTCGACGACAACTTTCGAAACCTGTGAGCCGATGGATCCCCGGCGATTCGTCGAGGTGCTCGAGAACCCAACGGGTGAGGTCTATCGATTGAAAGGTTTTGTTCTGTTCGGTATCGACGGATATCCGGGGCGATACGAAGTCAGCACCGTCGGTACACACATCAGAATGAAACGTACCGAAGTTGAATTCGCGGACGCGGTTGGAACTCAACTAGTCGTCATCGGTACGAAGATCGACGATGAACTCATCGAGGTCCGATTGCTCGACTGTGTCCGGCGCCCGGGAGACGCCACCGACGAGTCGGCGATGATGCCGGTGCACCGATATGTTCCGGGTATCGCACGCTGACGGTGCAGCTCTTACAGTCCCACCCATTCCGAGACACCGCTCGCGAAATGCTGGCGCTTCCAGATCGGCACTTCCGCTTTGATGCGTTCGACGAGAAGGGCGCACGCGGCGAAGGCTTCGGCTCGATGCGGGGCTGCCACAGCTGCGACCAGAGCGACATCTCCGACAACGAGATTCCCGACGCGGTGAACTGCAGCCACCGGTAGCCCCGACTGCTCCGCCACAGCTGTGCAGCACGCGCGCATGAACCGCTCTGCCTCGGGGTGTGCCTGGTATTCCAGGGCCGAGACTGTCTGGCCGCCGTCGTGGTCGCGCACGACACCGCTGAACAGTACGACGGCACCGTGCTGTGGACCAGCCACGGCGTTCTCGACGGCTGCTGAGTCGATAGGTGTGTTCGATATCTCGGCGAGTACGTCGACCATGGCGCTACGGTGTCCCTTTCGTTCCGTCGTGCAAACCGTGCCCCGCAACCTGGGCAAGCAGGTGATCGAGGATCGGCTCGAGCACCGACAGGCCGTCCTTCACGCCTCCGGGAGACCCAGGCAGGTTGATCACGACGGTACGGCCTGCGACACCAGCCAGGCCTCGGCTCAGCACCGCGTGGGGGGTCACTTCGGTGCCCTTGGCTCGGATGGCGTCTGCGACGCCCGGTAGTTCGCGGTCGAGGACGAGGCGCGTGGCTTCCGGCGTCGCATCGGTCGGTGAGACGCCGGTACCGCCGGTGGTGACGAGCAGGGCCGGCGAGCCGGTGAGTGCGTCGGTGAGGCCGTCGGCGATGTGGGCATCGGGATAGACCAGGGGTCCGCGAACGGCGAAGTCACGGTCGGTGAGCCAGGTGGCGATGGCCGGGCCGGTGGTGTCCGTGCGGGTTCCGTTTGCGCCACCGGTGGAGGCGACGAGGACGACGGCGGACCTGATGCCGGGTGATTCCCCGGCAGTTGCCTCAGTATCCGCAGTTGCCTCGGTGTCCGCAGGAGTCGGTTCGCTACCGCGGCGTGACCAGTGCCCGTGTTTTCCGCCGTCCTTGGTCAGCAGCCGCACATGGTTCATCGAAGCCGACGGATCCACTGCTTTGACCATGTCGTGCAGGGTGAGTCCGGCGACGGCGACCGCGGTCAATGCCTCCATTTCGACGCCGGTGGGACCGGTGGTTTTCGCCGTTGCCTCGACAGTGATCGTGGTGTCGGTGAAGCCGAAGGTCACATCCACCTTCGATAGCGCCAATTGGTGACACAACGGGATGAGTTCGGATGTCTTCTTCGCACCCGCGATACCGGCGATCCGAGCGGTGGCCAGCACATCGGCCTTGGGCATTCCGTCTGCGCGCACCAGGGCGACGACCTCTGCGGTGGTCTCCAATTCGCCTGCGGCAACCGCTGTTCGGGCGGTGTCGGATTTGTGCGAGACATCGACCATTCGTGCCCGACCCTCCGAATCGAGGTGCGAGAGGGCGTGATCGGCTCCAAATTGTGCGTTCACAGTGCAAGCACCTCCACCTCGTCGCCGGCTTCGAGCGCCGTAGTTTCCGCTGGGATGTCGACGAGGACGTCGGCCCAGGCCATCGCTGCCACCAGGTGCGAGCCGGGCCCCGCTATCAGGGACACCGCACCGTCCACGACGGTACCGCGCAGAAACTGTCGCTTGCCGGCGATCGATGCGATGCGATGTGTCAGTGGCAGTCGAGTCGGCCGCACGGCCGCGAGTCCGGCAGCTTCTCGGATTGCATTGCGGGCGAAGACGAGAAAGGAGACGACCGTGCTGACGGGGTTTCCGGGGAAGTCGAGCACCGGAACACCGTCGATCGTGGCGGTTCCCTGTGGTCCGCCCGGTTGCATGCGGACGGCACCGAATCGACCACCCAGGGGCGTCAGAACATCTTTGACCACCTCGAAGTCGCCCATCGACACCCCTCCCGAGGTGATCACGAGCTCAGCGGCCGCAGCTGCCTCGTGCACGATGCGATGGAACTCGTCGGGATCATCGGAGCTTCGATGGACTCCGACGACGTCGGCACCGTTGGCGCGCAGATGTGCGGCGAGGGTGACGCCGTTGGAGTCGTAGATCTGTCCCGGCCGTAGCTTGGTGCCTGCATCGACGAGTTCGGCGCCGGTGGTGATGACGGCGACCTTCGGTTTGGACCGAACGTCGGTGTGCGAGAGACCGACTGCGGCGAGTACGGCGATGTGGCGCGGTTGCAGGAGTTGTCCTGCGCGCACGAGAACAGTGCCCGCGGTGATGTCGCTGCCCTGCTCGCGGATGTACTCACCCAGCTTGTGGGGGGTGGACACGGTGACACGGTCGCCGTCGGATGAGGTGTGCTCGACGGGCACGACGGTGTCGGCGCCGTCGGGAAGCGGTGCGCCGGTCATGATCTTCATCGCGGTACCGGGCGTGACCGAAGCGTCGCCGGACGGGCCTGCTGCGATGGTTCCAGTCACCTGCAGCGTGGTCGGCACCGCTACAATATCGGCGGCCAGAACTGCATAGCCGTCCATCTGCGAGTTGCGGAACAGCGGAAGATCCACAGGGGACTCGACGTCACTGTGCGCGACGCGTCCCAACGCATCGGCAATGCTCACCGACTCGGCCTGCCGGTCCGACAGTGATGCCAACATCGATTCGACGTGCGCCAGGTGCTCTTCGACCGTGGATGCACTCACGCGTTGCTCGCTCGGCTCGGCACGGATGTACGGCTCGTCATGCAACGATCCTATGTGGGTGCCGCAACCCGATCGTTCGGCGGATCGCACCGAGTTGTTCGAGGGCGGCATACTTGAGGAGTGAGGATGTATTGCGCGAAGGAACGACCCCGAAGGGAGGGCACGTGACTGGCAGTAGGGCCGTCGGCCTCGGTATCCCTTCGATCGGTCGGTCGCGCAGCGGGACCGAGCCGACCGTCGACGACCGACCGGATCGTCCCGCACTGATCGACCGTTTCGGACGTGTGGCGCGTGATCTACGGGTGTCGATAACCGAAAAGTGTTCTCTTCGGTGCACTTACTGCATGCCGGAAGAGGGCCTGCCCGCCATTGCTGCCGAGAATGTGCTCACGCCCTCGGAGATCGCGCGTGTCGTCGACATTGCAGTGCACCGACTCGGTGTGCGGGAAGTTCGGTTCACCGGCGGAGAACCGCTGATGCGCGCCGATCTCGCCGAGATCTTCCAGCGCTGTTCGGAGCGAGTGCCGGAGATCCCCTTGGCGATGACAACCAATGCGATCGGTCTCGAGCGCCGCGCGGAGGCCCTGGCCACGGCCGGGTTGACTCGGGTCAATGTCTCGTTGGACTCGATCGATCGTGCACATTTCGCGGAACTGACCAGACGTGATCGGCTGCCGGCGGTACTGGCAGGTATTCGGGCCGCCAAGGCGGCGGGCCTGACCCCGGTGAAAGTCAATGCAGTCCTGATGCCGGAAACGCTGCATGGAGCGGCCGATCTGTTGCAGTGGTGCCTCGACGAGGATGTGGCATTGCGATTCATCGAGCAGATGCCTCTCGACGCGGACCGGGAGTGGGCACGCGCGAACATGCTCGACGCCGAGCACCTGCTCGATGTGCTCTCTGCACGCTTCGATCTGCGCGCGGTGGGGCGGGAGGACCCGTCTGCGCCCGCCGAGGAGTGGGCGGTCGAAGGAACCGGCGGTACCGTCGGCATCATCGCCTCGGTCACGAGGTCTTTCTGCGCCGATTGCGACCGAACCCGCCTGACCGCCGAGGGCTCGGTGCGGTCGTGTCTGTTCAGCGACGAGGAGACCGACCTGCGTGCCGCACTTCGTGGTGGCGCCGACGACGAGGAGTTGGCCCAGCTGTGGCGAGGCGCCATGTGGAACAAGTGGGCAGGGCACGGTATGGACGCCGCAGACTTCGTCCCGCCGACCAAGAGCATGGGAGCCATAGGTGGTTGAGGTCCGCTATTTCGCCGGTGCGGCAGAGGCGTTCGGGTGTGCCCAGGAGTTTTTCGACCTGCCGGCCGGTAGCGATCTCGGTGTACTGAAAGCCGCGGTGCTCGAGCGCCACGGCGCCGACGTGGCGGCCGTGCTCCGAGTGTCGGCATTCCTGGTGGGCGACGATCTCACCCGAGACCCGAGCGCAACGTTCGGTGACAGGGTCGATGTGCTGCCACCGTTCGCCGGCGGATAGAACTGCCCGACGCGCGTACCTCAATCCGGGGTGGGGCGCCCGTGCTCAGTATCGACGGCATTCTCGGTGGTCCACCAGTCATCGAACGGAGTCGCCGGTACCGCGCGCTTGTGGCGCGTATTGAGGTACATGCGCTCGAGTTTGTCCGAGACGTCCTCGGCGACTTCCTTGCCTTCCAGATAGTCGTCGATTTGCTCGTAGGTGACGCCGAGCGCTTCCTCGTCGGGAAGCGCGGGCCGGTCGTCCTCGAGGTCCGCGGTCGGCACTTTCTTCCACGTGCTCTCGGGAGCGCCGAGCTCGCGCAGCAGCGCCGCACCCTGGCGCTTGGACAGTCCGGTCAGCGGTGTGATGTCGACGCCGCCGTCGCCGTACTTGGTGAAGAAGCCGGTGACCGCTTCCGCAGCGTGATCGGTACCGACGACGAGATATCCGAGCTCGCCGGCCAACGCGTACTGCGCGACCATCCGTTGACGGGATTTGATATTGCCGCGCACGAAGTCTCGGAGCTCATCGACTTCGAGAGCCTTCGCTACGGTGGCCGCACACGCATCCGCAGCAGCCTTGATGTCGATTGTCACGGTCCGGTCGGGATCGATGAAATCGAGCGCCGTCTGCGCGTCCGCTTCGTCGGCCTGCACTCCGTAGGGCAGCCGAACGGCGACGAACTCCGCCTGGGCGCCTTCCTTGCGGAGTTCTGCTGCTGCCCGCTGGCACAGCTTCCCGGTCAACGTGCTGTCCTGGCCGCCGCTGATGCCGAGAACAAAGCCTTTCGCCGGTGTGGATCGGAGGTACGCCTTGAGGAAGTCGACCCGCCGGGTGACTTCGTGATCGGGGTCGATCGTCGACTGGACGGCGAGTTCGCGCACGATGCAGGTGCGCAGTTCCGAACGTATCAATGACATTCGGCCATCCTAGGTGCGCTCCGTAGACTCGGGGCGGTGTCTCCCGATACCTACACCAAGACCGATGCCGGGGCACACCCGGACTTCTTCGCCGCTGAGGCGGCCGGTCTCGCGTGGCTTCGTGACGGAGGCGCCAGCGTCGTCGATGTTCGCAGCGTCGGGTCTGGACACATCGAGCTCAACAGACTCGAGTCCGCGCCCCCGACGGTAGAGGGCGCGCGCCGGTTCGGGGCAGAGCTCGCCCGCGTGCACAATGCGGGTGCTCGGGCGTTCGGGTGCTCACCGGACGGTTTCGACGGTCAGATGTTCATCGGATCGCGGCCCATGTCGAGCGTCGAATACTCCACGTGGGGTTCGTTCTACGTCGCCGAGCGAGTCATTCCGTATCTGCGGGTGGCAGTCGATGTCGGAAATATCTCGGAGCCGGCCGCGGCCGACGTCGAACGTGTCTGCGCCGTGGTCGCCGAAGGCACGTTCGACTTCGGCGATGTTCCCAGCCGAGTCCACGGTGATCTCTGGACCGGCAACGTCGTATGGACCCGTGTGGGTGCGGTGATGATCGATCCGGCGGCGCACGGCGGACATCGCGAAACCGATCTGGCAATGCTGCAGTTGTTCGGCTGTCCGATGCTCGCGGACATCATCGATGGGTATTTGTCGGTGCACGAGCTTCGCTCGGGCTGGCAGCAGCGGGTTCCACTTCACCAGCTGCATCCGCTCGCTGTTCACGCCGCCGGGCACGGCCCGTCCTACGGGCAGCAATTGCATCGGGCGGCGGCTGCGGTGGGGCGTCTGCTCTGACCTGTAGCGCTTGTCACCGAGTGGCCCTGCGCACCAGGTCTTCCCAGCCGTCGGCCAGACGCTCCATCGACATTCCGAGGTCGCGGAACTGATGGAGGACGAGCGTAGCCTCGAGCGGGGTGAGCAGGTTGTACGCCAACAACTCCAGGTCTGCATCGACGTGCGCCGACCGAAGCAGGGTGAGCACGTGGGTGTAGTTCACCATGTGGGCCGGAGCGGAGTATCTGAACTCGGGAGAGTTCTCCGCTGCGCGCATGACCTCGCCCTGCACTTCGACGAGGTCGAGGCGAGCCCGGCCGAATGCGACGAGCCTGTCAATCGGATCTGCCCCGGGGCCCAACGGCGGAGGGCCGAAGAGGAAAGCGTGTTGCAGTTCTTTCTCCGTGTGGTCCAGTAGTGCTTGCATCAACCCCGTCCGGCTGCCGAACCGTCTGAAGACGGTGCCTTTGCCGACCCCGGCCCTCGATGCCAAGCCGTCCATGGTGACCGCGTCTACGCCGATCGTCGCGACCATCTCCGCTGCGGCATCGAGCAGGCGACGGCGATTGCGCGCCGCATCGCAGCGCTCGGTCTCCTCGCCTGCAATAGGGAGCATGAACTCGGTCACATCCGTCACTGTACCTGCTGGGGGAACAAAGTGGACCGCGGTCCGGTTGGGGGGTATGAAAGTAGTAGATCACCGGCGCACTCCGAACTCGAAGGAAGATCGAAATGACAGAACCGCACGTATTGATCCTCGTCGGCAGTCTCCGTGCAGACTCCGTCAACAAGCAGATCGCACAGACCGCGGTGGAGATGTTCCCTACGGGCTCCTCGGCAGTGGTCTACGGCGCTCTCTCCGAGATTCCGTTCTACAACGAGGATATCGATGTCGACGGACAGGTGCCCGTAGGAGCGCTGGATCTGCGCGCTGCCGCAGAAGAGGCGACTGCGCTCCTGCTCGTCACTCCCGAGTACAACGGCACCGTCCCGGCGGTGCTCAAGAATGCGATCGATTGGCTCTCGCGCCCCTACGGCGCCTCTGCGGTGCAGGGCAAGCCGGTCGCGGTGATCAGTGCATCGCCGAGCGGATACGGCGCCAAGTGGGCGCATGAGCACGCCCGCAAGGCTGTGGGCATCGCCGGTGGCAGGGTGCTCGAGCATGTCGAGCTGACGATCGGCGGAACCAGCGACAAGTTCGGGGCTGCGCATCCGCGCGAGAACGCCGTCGTGTCGGCCGAGATCTCCGAGGTCGTCGCGGAACTCGTCAGAGCGTCGAACGAGCTCCTCGCTGTCTGACCCGCCCCATAATGGGAATCGTTTTCATGTAAGCTCCTGCTTCATGAAAGTACGGAACTCACTGAAGTCGCTGAAAAACAAGCCTGGAGCGCAGGTCGTGCGCCGTCACGGCAAGGTGTTCGTCATCAACAAGAAGGAGCCTCGGTTCAAAGCGCGCCAGCGCTGAGTATCGTCTCTTCGAGCGCAAGGGCCCTCGCATCCACTGGGTGCGGGGGCCCTTGGGTTGTCGTTGGCTCTCTGCCTCGATTTTCGAACACTGCGTCGATGTGACGCGCGACACGCCGTGGGGGCTGCTAATCCTGCGGTCGGCAAGAGTCTGACCAGCGAATACCATGGATGTTGTTCGCAACATCTCGTGTTGTAGGCATATGTCGGACACAAGGTGTAGTGTCTGAGCAGTCGAGAAGACACAACGCGACGGGCCCGGAAATCCGGCTCGAAGCCGCGATATCAACCGCTCGAAACGGCCCGAACGTGAGTATCCAAGGGCCCTCGCGCGTTCTACGACGTCACAACTTCACATCACCATGCAACTCGTTTCACAGGCAGAGCACACCGGCATCGCGATGAAGATCTCGATGTCGTACAGGGAGAAGGGAACCCCATATGAGCGTCACCGTTTACACCAAACCCGCCTGCGTCCAGTGCAATGCCACCTACCGTGCTCTCGACAAAGAGGGCATCGACTACGAGATCATCGACATCTCGCAGGATCCGGAAGCGCGTGACTTTGTCATGGCTCTCGGCTACCTGCAGGCCCCGGTCGTCGTCGCCGGTGAAGATCACTGGTCGGGTTTTCGTCCCGATCGCATCAAGGCCCTCACTGCTGCTGTTGCTTGAACAGACGGCACCGCCGGTGCATTGGACGGAGATGAGCAGGTGTGACTTCCGCGCCCGTTCCACAGTTGACGCATCGATTGGTCTACTTCTCCAGTGCGTCCGAGAACACTCATAGATTCGTAGTCAAACTCGGGATTCCGGCAAGTCGGATTCCGCTACACGATCCCGAAACGTTCCTGGTCGATCAGCCTTTCGTGCTGATTGTTCCCACCTACGGCGGCGGCACTACGTACTCCGGGCGTGATACCAACTACGTCCCGAAGCAAGTGGTCAAATTTCTCAACCAGAAGAACAACCGGTCCCTGATCAGAGCAGTCATTGCAGCGGGCAACACCAATTTCGGTGACTCGTTCTGCTTCGCGGGCGATGTCATTTCACAGAAGTGTGCAGTTCCGTACCTCTATCGATTCGAATTGATGGGTACTCCCGAGGACGTCGAACGAGTCCGAGACGGCCTCGAGGAGTTCTGGGAGCGGGAGTCGCGTCGGGCGGCGCACACACATTAGTTACACAACGCGTACAGAAACTGGAGCGATCGCCGTGGCACCGACAATTACCGAGGTAGCACCCGTCAACGCTGTTCGATCCGACGGTGACCTCGACTATCACGCGTTGAACGCGATGCTGAACCTGTACGGACCCAACGGCGAGATTCAGTTCGACAAGGATCGCGAAGCGGCCAACCAGTACTTCCTGCAGCACGTCAACCAAAACACGGTGTTCTTTCATGATCTGGACGAGAAGTTGGACTACCTCGTCGAGGAGAACTACTACGAGCCCGAGGTTCTGGACCAGTACTCTCGCGAGTTCGTCAAATTTCTCATCAACCACGCCTACTCCAAGAAGTTTCGTTTTCCGACGTTCCTGGGTGCGTTCAAGTACTACACCTCGTACACGCTGAAGACGTTCGACGGCAAGCGGTACCTCGAGCGATTCGAGGATCGTGTGTGCATGGTCGCGCTGACGCTGGCGGCCGGCGACGAGGCGCTCGCCACGGATCTTGTCGACGAGATCATCGCCGGACGGTTCCAGCCGGCGACACCGACATTCCTCAATTCCGGCAAGAAGCAGCGAGGAGAGCCCGTCTCCTGCTTCCTGCTGCGCATCGAGGACAACATGGAGTCCATCGGACGGTCCATCAACTCCGCCTTGCAGCTGTCCAAGCGCGGCGGCGGTGTGGCGTTGCTGCTGAGCAACATTCGTGAGCACGGAGCGCCGATCAAGCGCATCGAGAACCAGTCCTCGGGTGTCATTCCCATCATGAAGTTGCTCGAGGATTCCTTCTCGTACGCCAATCAGCTCGGTGCGCGTCAGGGCGCCGGCGCGGTGTACCTGCACGCGCACCACCCCGATGTCTACCGCTTCCTCGACACCAAGCGCGAGAATGCGGACGAGAAGATTCGTATCAAGACGCTCTCACTCGGGATCGTCATCCCGGACATCACGTTCGAACTGGCCAAGAAGAACGAAGATATGTACCTGTTCTCGCCGTACGACGTCGAGCGCATCTACGGAGTTCCGTTCGCCGACATCAATGTCTCCGAGAAGTACTACGAGATGGTCGACGACAAGAGAATCCGCAAGACGAAGATCAAGGCGCGTGAGTTCTTTCAGACTCTGGCGGAATTGCAGTTCGAGTCCGGCTACCCGTACATCATGTTCGAGGACACCGTGAACCGCGCAAACCCGGTGAAAGGCAAGATCACCCACTCGAACCTGTGCTCGGAGATTCTGCAGGTCTCGACGCCGTCGACGTTCAACGACGACCTGTCCTACAGCCACGTGGGCAAGGACATCTCCTGCAATCTCGGTTCGCTGAACATCGCGAAGACCATGGACTCGCCTGATTTCGGCAAGACCATCGCTGTCGCCATCCGCGGGTTGACGGCGGTGTCGGATCAAACGCATATCTATTCGGTGCCGTCGATCGAGCAGGGCAACAACGACTCTCACGCTATCGGTCTCGGCCAGATGAACCTGCACGGTTACCTCGCGCGCGAACGCATCCACTACGGCAGCGTCGAGGGCATCGACTTCACCAACATCTACTTCTACACCGTGCTGTTCCATGCGCTTCAGGCGTCGAATCAGCTGGCGAAGGACCGGGGGACCTGGTTCAAGGGCTTCCCGGAGTCCAAGTACGCCTCGGGTGAGTTCTTCGACAAGTACACCGACCAGGTGTGGGAGCCGAGCACCTCTCGTGTCGCCTCGTTGTTCTCCGAAGCCGATGTGCACATTCCGACGCAGGCCGACTGGGTCGTCTTGAAGGAGTCGGTGCAGCAATACGGCATCTACAACCAGAACCTGCAGGCCGTGCCGCCGACCGGTTCGATCTCGTACATCAACAACTCGACATCGTCGATCCACCCGGTCGCGTCGAAGATCGAGATCCGCAAGGAAGGCAAGATCGGGCGCGTCTATTACCCGGCGCCTTACCTGGACAATGACAACCTTGATTTCTACCAGGATGCGTACGAGATCGGGTACGAGAAGATCATCGACACCTACGCGGCCGCGACGCAGCACGTCGATCAGGGGCTGTCGCTGACGCTGTTCTTCAAGGACACCGCGACCACGCGCGATATCAACAAGGCGCAGATCTATGCGTGGCGCAAGGGCATCAAGACGCTGTACTACATCCGTCTTCGTCAGATGGCTTTGGAAGGCACCGAGGTCGAGGGCTGCGTGTCCTGCATGCTGTAGAGCGTCCGCAACGAAGGGTGTCGGGACCCGAGGACATACTTGATGTGAAGCGCCGAACCGAATTCGATCGATCCTGGGGATGTACATGACAGTCACGAGCAACACCGCGCAGACTCCCGCGGGTACCGCACGCCCGAAGCTCATCGACCGGGTGTCGGCCATCAACTGGAACCGCGTCCAGGACGACAAGGATTCGGAGGTCTGGGAGAGGCTCACCAGCAACTTCTGGCTGCCCGAGAAGGTGCCGGTCTCCAACGACATCCCGTCCTGGGGAACGCTCAACGCCGTCGAGAAGCAGCTCACGATGCGGGTGTTCACCGGCCTGACGTTGCTCGACACCATTCAGGGCACGGTCGGCGCGGTCAGCCTGATTCCCGACGCCATCACTCCCCACGAGGAGGCGGTGTACACCAACATCGCCTTCATGGAATCGGTGCACGCGAAGAGCTACAGCTCGATCTTCTCTACTTTGAGCTCTACGCGTGACATCGACGACGCGTTCCGCTGGTCCGAGGAGAACGTCAATCTGCAGCGCAAGGCCGAAATCGTCCTGAACTACTACCACGGAGACGACCCGCTCAAGCGCAAGGTGGCGTCGACGCTGCTGGAGTCGTTCCTGTTCTATTCGGGGTTCTACTTGCCGATGTACTGGTCGTCCCGGGCCAAGCTGACCAACACTGCAGACCTCATCCGCCTGATCATTCGCGACGAGGCCGTGCACGGGTATTACATCGGCTACAAGTACCAGAAAGGTCTGGAGAAGGTCTCCGAGGCTCAGCGCGAGGAGCTCAAGAACTACACCTTCGAGTTGCTGTTCGAGTTGTACGACAACGAGGTCGAGTACACCCAGGACCTCTACGACGAGGTCGGGCTCACCGAGGACGTCAAGAAATTCCTGCGCTACAACGCCAACAAAGCCTTGAACAACCTCGGCTACGAGGGCCTGTTCCCGAAGGACGAGACCGACGTCAACCCGGCGATTCTGTCGGCACTCTCGCCGAACGCAGACGAGAACCACGACTTCTTCTCAGGCTCCGGTTCCTCGTATGTCATCGGCAAGGCCGTCAATACCGAGGACGACGACTGGGACTTCTGACCTGATACGACCCCCGACGACGTCGTCAGTTACCGGGGGGTCGTCCCTGTTTACGGATTTCGCCTGCGCCCTTCGGCATCCGCCCGTTGTCCACGAGCGCTCGTCGCAGCAGGAACTCGATCTGGGCGTTGGTGCTGCGTAGGTCGTCGGCGGCCCAGCGGGCAAGTGCGTCGTGCACCGCTGGGTCCAGCCGAAGCAGCAGCTTCTTGCGTTCTGGCTTCCTACCTTCGATGGCCATCGGTCACTGGTACAGCGAGCCAGTGTTGATCACGGGTTGGGTGTCATTGTCGCTGCACAGCACGACGAGCAGGTTGGACACCATCGTGGCTTTGCGCTCCTCGTCGAGTTCGACGACGTGGTTTTCCTCCAACTTCGACAGGGCCATCTCGACCATTCCGACGGCCCCTTCGACTATTTGCTCTCGAGCTGCGATCACCGCGCCGGCCTGCTGACGCCGGAGCATGGCTTGGGCGATCTCGGGGGAGTAGGCGAGGCGGTTGATGCGCGTTTCGATCACCTCGACGCCTGCCGAACGTACGCGGGCGTGCACCTCCTCGCTCATTGCCCTGGTGATCTCGTCGGCGTTCTCCCGCAACGACATCCGATCTGCTGCATCGTACGGGTAGCTGCCGGCGATGTGCCGGACCGCAGACTCCGACTGGACGGCGACGAACTCCTCGTAGTCGTCCACCTGGAACGAGGCGAGCGCGGTATCGGCCACCTGCCACACGATGATTGCGGAGATCTCGATGGGATTGCCGTCGGCATCGTTGACCTTCGACTGGCCGGTTTCGTGATTGCGGATGCGTGTGGAAATCGATCGGCGCAGCGTCAGCGGATTGGTCCAGCGCAGCCCCGGCGTCCGCAGGGTTCCGCTGTAGGAGCTGCCGAGAAGTTGCAGCACGCGAGCCTGATTGGGTTGAACGAGCGTGAGGCCAGCGAGAAGCGGAAACGACAAGAGGAACAGCACCACTCCGGACACTGTCAACGCGATGGTGTCGTTCACCAGGCCGAGGGCGAATGCGCCGCCACCGCTCAGGAGCAGGACGAGCCCGATGCCCAGCATCGACCATCCAGGGAGATCCCAGCCGGGTCGTTCGGCAATTGTGAGTGTGGGTGTACCCGTCGGCTTTTCCGAAACGGAAACGGGTGCAGATTCGGGCATGTCGACCTCCATGTGGTTTTTGATACTAAAGTGATATCACATTTAACGGTGTCGGGGAAGGCGAAGTGCGCCGCTTCCGCAGCGAGGGTGACATTCGGTCACTCAGAGTGTGCGAGGGTGACATTCGGTCACCTCGGGAGCACTCTGGCGAGCCTCAGCGCCGGAACCAGGCCTCGTGAGACCCGTTGAGAGCCTTGTCGATCCGCAGTCGAGATGTGTCGGTGAGATCGCGGGGGAGCGAAGTGACGTCGAACCAGTCGACTGCCAAGTTCTCGTCGTCCGCAACCCGGGCAACACCGGAGATGTGTCGGGCCAGAAATGTGATGTCGAGGTACTGCGCCACGTCCCCGTTCGGGTAGGTGATCCGTTCGGTGACGTCCACGCTGCTGAGTCGGACGAGTTCGGCCTCGATGCCCGTCTCCTCGCTGATCTCCCGTAGCGCAGCTGGACCCGGTTCCTCGCCGGGTTCCAGGATGCCGGACACCACGGCCCACAATCCGTTGTCACGGCGCCGGGTGAGCAGCACACGGTCGTCGTCGACGATGACCGCACTGACTCCCGACAGCCACAGTGGCGCCGTGCCGACGTGGCTGCGCAACTGCAACACGAACTCTGGGATGGGCATCAGGACACGTATGCGTTGAGCGAATCGGTCACGTCCGTCAGGATCGTGCGAGCAGCGATGACGCCGCTACCGGACCACACCGTGTCGTTCACCGCAAAAATTCGCCCGTCCTCCGCCGAGCCGAGATCGGCCCAGGCGTCGGACTCCATGATCGAGGTGCCGAAACTCTCACCATCGTCCCCGGCGAATCGGACGTAGACGATGTCTCCCTCGGCGGGGAGGAGGTCCTCCGGCGTCACTGTCACCGGAGCATCGCGCTGGGCGGGCGGTCGCCGCACGCCGATCTCGTCGAGGACTTCGCTCGCGAACGAGTCGGCGCCGTCGGTGACCGCCGAATCGGCCAGAAATCGGACCACCGAAGCCTGCGTCTGGCTCGCGTTCAGCTCGACGCCGACCTCTCGCGCGTCGGCACTGAAGCGTGCGAGTTCGTCGAAGGCAGTCTGTCCGCGGCCGAGAGCGGCGGCGGACTGCAGGAACGTGTCCTTCCATCCACCCTCGGAGGAAGTGAAGACCGTCGGTGCGATCGCGCTCAGGGCGTCGAACGTTTCCGTGCCCAGCGCATCGCTACCGATGATGAGGTCGGGGGTCAGACCTGCGATGGCATCGATGTCGGGCGCGCCCACCGGTCCGACGCTGGGAATCGCGGCGATCCCCGGGCCCAGGTACAGCTCCTGGTCGCCGTCCCCACGGAACTCGGGATCGAGGGTCGATGCCCCGACTACTCGCTCCCATACGCCGACGGCGCACGTCGCATCGAGCGATGCGGGATCGAGCGAGACGATACGGACGGGGTCGGCTGGGACTTCGCTGATGCCCTCGCTGTGTCCGACGGGACGGACCGCGCCTTCGATGCCTACCGGATCCACCGGCGCCGGGGTGGGACATAGCCCGACGGTGTCTCTGTCGTTGCCGACGACGCCGGCGCCGGCCACGTTGGTGGTGCTCCGAACAATGTCCGACGCGTTGTCGCTGGACTCCGCTGCGGACGAGCAGCCCGCCAGAGCCAGGGCCGCACCGGCTGCGAGCGCGATGGCACGGGCTCGCACCGAGAATTGTGTGGGCAACTCGTACGTTCCTATCGAAGAGTGGGAATGCCGTCACACCCTATCGCTCGACTCGGCGGTGTGCGCCCACTCGCCTCGGACGAGCGCGTGCGCGCCGATTCCGGTGCGCAACCAGGTGAGCACATGCCCTGTGCAGCGCCGACGAGGCAATACGACACACGGTAGGACCGGTTCGGCGGACGGGAGCGACACCGTCTAGGATTCGTGTCAGCGCACGACACCAGCCGTTCCGTCTCTATGTCGCGGTGGAA